>NZ_SJOT01000020.1:0-54000 GCF_012027795.1 Megasphaera sp. SW808 | reverse complement strand
TACACAATATGGTACCCATATAAAACCATGGGAACCTATAGGTAATATAAGTTCACTTTAGCCCACCGCCTGCGCTCATTATAATAATTTCATGGTGGGTGTGTCAAGACATGAATTATTCTTTTTGCTCATGATTTAATTACACAAAGGAATGATATAGCAATTTCCTTGTGTTATCGTGTCTTACACCAGATAAATTTATTTTTGGGGATAGGTGTTCCCTGTTTTCTTTTTGCGCCGCACATGGTGCCATATGGCGAGTACACCGCCCAAAAGGTCTACACAGATAGATATTGCACACAGGTCTATTCCTTGCTATGCTGTTTTTTGTCGTTATGCCTGCTCCTGAGCAGGGATTTTCCTTCGATGGTGTGTGTCTGGTATGATTACCCTACCTTACACCGCACAGCCGCAAAACAGCCTTACAGGACAATATGGGCGAATCCTGCATGATGGTCTATTCATGATTTGCTGTTTTTTGCGAGCAGACCAATACAGTTATTAAAATAAAAAGCCTATGGGGTGTCTTAGGTATGTTGATATACCCCGATACCTTTTAGACGCTCAAAACGGCATTTAGACAATAAAACACGGAAAAAGACACCCAGAACACCAGTAAGCAGGAGTGAACGGCCTAGCCTCACGAATATACAGGCGGCTACGTGTCCCACGAGATGGAAGGGAGACAACCAGAAGGAACCCTATGACTGATAGTGGTGTCTGTCTGGTGTCTCGTCAATCATAACGTCTGGTGTCGTGGTCTTGTTTGTCTACGATGGCGAGCCGTTTATGGAGCACGTCAAGGATTTTCTCTAGGTCTTTGACTGTAATAGAACCCCTGCGGAATTTGTCATGAAGGCCATTATAATTCATGCCTGCTTTTTCCGCTACTTCCTTCAAGGTTATGTGCTGTTCGTCGGCAATGGCTTGTATTGTCTCTTTTAACGTCATTTGCATTCACCTTCCTAGTGATGAGGATAATACATCAACCGATAATATGACAGCATTATACCATGATTGGCTTTTTATGTCTTGACTGCACGTGTATTCACGTGTTAACATATGAGCAAATAACACGTATATTCACGTGTTTAAATAACTATCATTCACCCACAAAGGAGAGAAAACACCATGATGAAAGACACCAGCACCACTATTATTTATTCCACAGAAGAAACAGCATCCAACACGCCTATGAGCTACGTACCCCGTGAAGACTATGACGAATTGAAACGGCGAATAACCCTACTGCAACATGATGTAGCAACAGTATTGATTCAGCGCCATATGTACAAGCTGGCCGCATCCCAGCAGTACGACGCATTGAGAGGAACACGGGACGCATTGCTTAACAGAGCCGCCAACACCGACACGGAACTTCTTGATCGTGTAATAGCCCAGACGATAACGCTTGTGGCTAACTACTTCTACCGTGCGGGGCTGGTGGATTCTGTAGAATGTGCGAGCAGTATAGCGGACATATACGACCTTATCGGCTTAGATGACACCCCATTGGAGCAGGTAGCCAATGAACACCATAATATTCTTGATGAAGGAATCAGCAGGGCAAGCATTGAGGCTATAGCAGAATAGAAAGCCTATTTATAGGGAGACACATAAAAGCATATGGGCTTGTGTGTCTCCTATTTTATATATATCAAAGGAGAGATAACCACCATGAAAAAATCCACTATGAAATTAGCACCCCGAACCATGGAAGAACAGGAAACAACAATCGTATTTGACCGTGCAGGCGACACCATGAGAATTTACACGGCAGACACAACCATGATTACATATCTTGATAAAAGATACCCACGTGCAAAGGAATACACCGATAAAGGCGGCCTGTACGCTGTTGAGTATGTCGTGGATAAGGATTTATTGTCATTCAGGACTAAGAAGGTCAAAAGGACATTGACACCTGAGCAAAAAGAAGCCAGACGGCAGATACTCGCACGGAATCGCAAAAAGAAAACTACAATGGCACAAGATTCATGATTTTTTGCTAGTAGATAGATACCAGTATCTAAAATAAAAATCTTTAGCGGCTTTTAGGTGTAATTACCCTTGAAGGATATTTCAATTTTGTAAATCGCTATTTTATCAAGAAAAAAGACACACAGAGACAAATGAATACGACCGCAGCCATAGGGAGCCAGCATATACCGCATGTGTTGGTTCTCTTTTTTTGTGTGTTTTTATATTTTGATGACGGCATGATATAGTAAAGGCGAGATTGCTTTTCTATGTTGTGTCGTCCTTTTTATATACGAAGGGATGACAGTACGATATGATGACACAACATAATGAATCATCAGCAGTGAAACTCGACAATGAACAATTAATGCAAATGGCGCAACTCATTTCCCAGAACATCGCACCTGTACAGGCGAAGCAATGGGAAGGAAGCCATATTCTTGTCAACGACTATATGACGGAATGGCTGGAAGCTAAACACGGGATAGACATAGTACAAAAGACATACGAGAACTACGAAGGGCGGTACAGGAATCACATAAAGCCATTCTTTGAAGGTAAAACGCTCATGGATGTCTCGTATAATACCGTGTCGGCATTTGTGAAGCATCTGAAGGCTAAAGGTGTTACTGACAGTACAATTCATGATATAGTCCGTGTTTTGTCTATTGCGCTTAATGAGGCTGTAAACGTGCGGGAGCTAATCCCTAAGAATCCCTGTGATGGAGTTCATTTGCCGAAGATCAGGCAGAAGAAAAAACGCCCGACCATTACAGACACAGAAGCAAGAAAGCTCTTTGAGGTGTGTAAAGGACATCATTATTGGATTGCTATTCCTATCCTGTTGATGTGCGGCATGAGAAAAGGCGAACTGCTGGCCTTGACATGGAACGATGTTTTTCAAGATGAAGACACAGGGCAATGGTATATCAGCATCAATAAGAAAGTATCTGCCAGTAAGGGGAAACACACTGTAGAGAAGTTCATGAAGACACTGGAAGGATATAGAAATGTAGCTATTCCGCAAGTTCTGGTGGATTTGATGTTCTACTACAAAGAGCATACACAGCGAAACAGCCGAACATATATCATTGCACAAAAGCGACAGGACAAAATGGAGAGTACGAGGAATTTCAATCGAACGTTTACACGATGGAAAGAGAAAGCAGGCATTACGAAGCCTATTAGTCCTCATTCCTGCCGTCGTGCTTTTGCGACACGTTTAGTATTGGAAGGTGTACCCTTGGAAGCCATGAAAAAGCAGGGTGGATGGAAAAGCGACAAAATGCCGTATTACTACGCTGATGAAGCACAAACGGACATACTTAAAAACAAATGTGCCGACATCATGGGGCAGCATTGGGCAGGGCAGTTCGTTCCTGTTGCTGAATAGACATACGAGAAAATAGCATAAAAAAAGAACCCCATTGCGGTAACAATGGAGTTCCTTATGGTTTTGGAGCCACTAATAGGATTCGAACCTACGACCCTCTCATTACGAATGAGATGCTCTGCCAGCTGAGCTATAGTGGCGAGTACTCTGTTATTATATGCGGAGATGGATGTTTTGTCAATACTTTTTTTGAAATAATTTGAATTTGTGTGAAGGGCTGTTAGCAAGTGTTGTAAGAGAGCAAAAAAAGAAATGGCCGAAACCATTTCTTTTTCTGCTAACGTTATTCTTTTGGGTAGACGGCGAAGACCCGTGCCGGGAAGCCGACGCCGTTTTTTACCTTGGGGAAGGTGACGAAGATGATGGCTCCTGTCGGAGGAAGAGCGTCGAGGTTGGTCATGAGTTCGACTTGCAGCCTGTCTGTTTCTAAGATATAGATTTCGCCGGCAAAGTTGACATTGGCTCTCGGGGCGTCCGTGTCAGCTGTTTCGTGTCCAATTGCGCCGATATGGCGTTCTTCGACGAGCCAATGCAGCGCGTCCAGCTTCCAGCCGGGATAATGGGGCTGATTGTTTTCATCGTAGTTGTTCATGTCTGGCCGCTTGGACCAGTCGGACCGGAAGGCAACAAAGGCGCCTTCGGGAATGGGGCCGTGCTCCTGCTCCCATTCCTGCAGGTCGGCAATGGTCAGCTCGTAGTCGGCGTCTGCTGCACAGGCTGCCGATTTATCGATGACGACAAGAGGATATACCATTTCCTTCAGTGTCATTTGGTCCAGCGTGCGCGCTCCTTGGACGAAGTGGCCCGGGGCGTCGACGTGGGTGCCGAATTGGCCGGCAGGAATGACGTATTTGTCGGAGTGGAAAATGCAGTCAGGACTAAAATCGTAAATGACTTCGGTGGTTAAATCGCCGAAGCCGTACCAATGGGGCGTCGCAGGACTTAGTTCATGCGTTAAATCTACCCAGCAATAAGCCGGAGATTTTAATTCGTTGACAAATTCCCATAATTTCATCATATGAAGCCCTCCCTTCGCAATAGGCGATGTGCTGCGTTTCAGTATATATACAGAATTCTATGCAGATGAAAGGATTCCTTCTGATAAACGAGAAATTTATATGAATTGACGAGATAAATGCAACGTGTGAAAAGCATAAGCATAGTTATTCGAAAATAATCAAAGAACGCCGAGTGTCTTGCGCAATGGGTTCGAATTTTATATTATAAGAATTAAAGATACCAACGCTGATATCAGCGCAGCATCGGGGAGGGATTAGAGGTGAAAAATCGATTTTTAGACAAATTCTGCAGCGGTGAGCCTTCTGTCGGGACGTTTTTTGAAATGGGCGGGCCGGCTGTCGGGGAAATGATCGCCTTGACGGATTTGGATTATTTTGTGATTGACGGCGAGCACGGGCCCTATGACGTGCTTCAGGCTGCCGATATCATCCGGGCGGCCGAAGGCGCCGGCACGGCGGCTCCCTTTGTGCGGGTGAAAGACAGCCAGCGCAATTCCATTCTGCGCATGCTCGACGTCGGCGCGAAGGGCTTGATTATCCCGCAGGTGCAGAGCGTCGACGAGGTGCGGCGCATCGTCGAATACGGAAAATATTATCCCGTCGGCAGCCGGGGATTCGCGCCGACGCGCAATTCGCTGTACGGCTGCTCGGACGACGCAAAAGGGAGCGTGCAGGAGTATTTCGACCGATGCAATGCGTCGCAGCTGCTGATTCCGCAGTGCGAGACGATGGGCTGCTTGGCGGCTATTGAAGAGATTGCTGCCGTAGACGGCGTCGACGGGATCTTTGTCGGGCCCTATGATTTGTCCGTCGCCATGGGCGCGCCGGCGCAGTTTGACCGGCCGGAATTTGCCGCCGCCTTGACGCGGGTGCTGGAAGCGGTACAGCGTGCCGGTAAGTTCTGCATCATCTACGCCGATTCGGAAGATGCGGCGGTGAAACGCTTTGACGAGGGATTTGACAGCGTGGCCTTGTCCATGGACTGCATCTTGTACCGCCGGGCGATCAACGGGGCCGTCGCCGCGATCAAAGGGGCCTTATAGCGGTTGCCTTGCGGCGCGCCGCCTGATATAATAGAAATGGTTTTACGCAGGTTACGAACCGAATGAAGGATAACGACTGCGGCATGGATGTCATGCCCTTCGTTATCCTTTTTTAGTATGGGAGGGAGATACGAATGAAAAAAGAGATTCGCCGCTATGCATGGAAGGATGGAAAAACGCTGACGATAGGGGAAAAGACGCTGATTATGGGCATACTGAACTATACGCCCGACTCGTTTTCCGACGGCGGCAAATGGAATCGCATAGACGATGCCCTGCGTCATATGGAGGAGATGGTCGCCGACGGGGCGGACATCATTGATATCGGCGCTGAATCTACGCGCCCAGGTCATCAGGCGATTACGGCGGAGGAAGAAATCGAGCGGCTTCGCGGTATCTTGCCGAAGCTGGCTGCTGCCTGCCCCGTGCCTATTTCCGTCGATACGTACAAGGCGGAAACAGCTGCCTATGCCCTGGAAATGGGAGTCCATATCATCAACGATATTTGGGGGCTCCAGTATGAGGCGGAGCCCGGACGGATGGCGGCCGTCGCTGCGGCCAAGAATGTGCCGGTCGTGGCAATGCACAATCAAAACGGCACGGAGTATACCGATATAATCGGCGATATGAAGGCCTTTTTTTCCCGTACGGCTGCTCTGGCTGCCGAAGCGGGACTTGCGCAGAGCAAGCTCATCTTCGACCCGGGCATCGGCTTTGGCAAGACTTTTGCCCAAAACATATACGTCATGAAGCATTTGCGCGAACTGACGGCCCTGCCGTATCCGATGCTCCTCGGCCCCAGCCGCAAGCGGTTCATCGGCGAAGTCCTCAACTTGCCGGCAGAAGAGCGGATGGAAGGGACGGGCGCGGCCTGCGTCGCCGGCGTGTTGGCAGGCTGCGCGATCATGCGGGTCCACGATGTCAAGCCGATTGCCCGCATGTGCCGCATGGCCGACGCGCTGCGCGAAGACGGCGGCTCGAGGTAATCTGGCCGCAGGGTATAGGTATGCGGAATTTTTTCTGAATTCATGCAAAATACGGGGCTGGTTATGGATATATATGGTACAATAAGAGTGTACAACGCGGATTTGCATGAACGAGGAGGAATACCGTATGAGTCGTGAAGTGACCGATTGGATGAATATAGCCCAGTGCTTTTATTGGAGCAACGAGCGGCTGCTGCAGTTTTCCCAGCAGTTTTCCGCTGAAATAGAGCGCGTCCTGGCTGGACAGCCTTCATCGCTTCAAGCTGTTAAGTCGTATTTGTCCCTGCCGACGGGCAGGGAGCAGGGGACCTACCTGGCTCTCGACTTCGGCGGCACGAATGTGCGCGTTTCTCGGATTCGCCTGCTGGGGCACCATTGCTTTATCGTGGAGAAAAAGGTTTCCCGCCCGCTGAAAAAGGACGGCGAATACAACTATATGACGGCTCAGACGACAGCGGACGAATTGTTTGATTTCATTGCCGATCTCGTAGGCGAAGCAGCCGGCGGCAATAAGCCCTTCTATTTAGGTCATACCTTTTCCTTCGGCGTCGCGCAGCACGATGTCGGCGACGCTCAGTTTCTGCAGTGGTCGAAGGAAATTACCGTCGCCAGAGCTGAAGGCCGCATGGTCAATGACATGCTTCGGCAGGCCCTGCTGCGAAAGGGCTTGGACGACATCATTCCCGTTGCGCTGCTCAACGATACGACGGCTTTGCTGCTGGCTGCAGGATATCAGCACGGCCAGTCTCAGGTCGGCATCATTTGCGGGACGGGATTTAATATTTGCTATTACGAGCCGCGCTGGGATATGATTGTGAGCCTGGAAGCCGGCGGATACGACGGCATGGCCCGGACGAACTGGGATATCGCCGTAGACGAAGCGTCGCGGCAGCCGGGATACCATCAGCTGGAAAAAATGGTCAGCGGCGCCTACCTGAGCGAAATATACCGCCGCGTCGCCATGGAGTATTTGGAGGCCGAATCCATGCCGGCCTTTACGACGGAGGCGATGAATCATATCGTGGCAAACGACAGCCCGGCCGAAGGGCGGCTGCTCATGGGGCGCGTATGGAAGCGGATCGTCGCCCAGCAGGACGTCAAGCCTCTGCGCAGCATCGGTGCGGCGGTCTTCGTGCGTTCAGCTCAGCTGACAGGGGCGTCCTGCTTCGGCGTGCTCCGCCATTTGTATCCCGACGGCGCGATTCCCGCTCAGACCATTGCCGTAGAAGGCAGTGTATTGGAGCATGTACGGGGCAGTTTATTCATGCTGGAAGACGCCTTGCACATTTGCCAGGCCGGCTTCGCCAGAGGGAAAAAGATCGAAGCGTCGCCCGTATTAGTCAAAGACGGCCCTTCAGTCGGCGCGGCCATCGCCGCGGCCATGGCTGCCCATCATTAGCCGGGCAGGCCGATTTTGGGTCTAAGTCGCGGAGCCTTTCCATATCGGCAGACAGGTCATTTCCCTTCGTCGTCAAGTAGTCGCCGATCATGAGGCCGTTGAACCCTCCTGTCAGGCCGATTTTATCGTCTATCCTATGGGTAGAACAAATATGAGAAAAATATGACGGAGCCGTTTCGATATTGGCGTGATACTGCGAGACGCCGGCGCGCCTGAGCTCGCTGGCTTGGGTGGCTGTAATCAGGCCGGGGGAACAGCAGGCCTGCAGTCCTGCGTCACGGGTAGAGGAAATCACGTGCGGGATTTCGGCGAACTCGGCTCCTTCACGGACGGAGCGCCCGCTGGTCACGATGGAAAAGCGGGACGCTCCCTTTTCTTTTGCCTTTTCAGCGGCGTCTAGTATAGCGGCCTGGTCCAGACGCGGATAGGACGGGAGTTTCGTTTGGTAATGAGACGATTGGGCGCAGAACCGGCAATCTTCGTAGTAAATTTCCTTGAACGTTTTTTGTAAATATACTAAACGGATGCCGGAGAATTAACTATTTGCAATTAAATAAAACGTTAACAATAAGAGCTGTACATACTTTTTATCGCTGTAAACTTGTACAGATATTTTGTTTGTCAGCTCTTTTCACTAGGCCAGTTTTTCGCTACAATATAACTAATCATGACAAATCATAGTTAGGTGTCTCGTATGCTGCAAATCGACAGAACGCTTAAAATACCATATTATGTACAAATCTATAGATATTACCGCCGCGAGGTGGAAGGACAGCGCATGATTGCCGGCATGAAGCTGCCTTCTGTCCGCGAGCTGGCCCAGACGGTGAACGTCAGCAAGATGACCGTGGAAAAGGCCTATTATCAGCTGGCGAGCGAAGGCTATATTTTACGCAGGAATAAGGCGCGGTATGAAGTGGCCTTCGTCGGCCAGAGCCGGGAAGCTGCCGGAGGGCCGGGCGATGAAGAGGCGCCGGCTGCGTCGCGCCGCTCCTACTTATATGATTTTGGAAGCGGCGACATGGATATGGAGCGCTTTCCCTTGGAAATTTGGCGGAAGTACATGAATAAGGTGCTGTCGGAGCCGGCATACCTGACGGCCTGCAATGACGAGCAGGGAGTACCGGATCTGCGGGACGCCCTGAGCCGCTACGTCTATGAGACGCGCGGCGTCTATGCGCCGCCGGAGCGCATTATCGTAGGCGCCGGTACGGCGGCCCTGCTGGGCGTGCTGACGTCGCTGCTGCGGGAGGATCACTCCGATATTGCCGTAGAAAATCCCGGCTTCCGCCTGGGACGGGAGCTGTTCCGCAACATGGGATACGGTATTGTTCCCGTAGCGATACGGCAGGGGATTCTCGACATGGATGCCTTGGAACGCAGCGGGGCGTCGCTGGTGTACGTCAGCCCGTCGCACCAGTTTCCTACGGGGACGGTCATGCCTATCGGCATGCGCCGGCAGCTGCTCCGTTGGGCCGAAGAGCGCGAAGGCGTCATCATTGAGGACGACTACGACAGCGAGCTGCGCTATTACGGCCGGCCCATTCCGGCCTTGCAGGGGCTGGATACGTCGGGCCGGGTTATTTACATGGGAGCCTTATCCAAGGTGCTTCCTTTTTTTGTCCGCCTGAGCTATATGGTGCTGCCGCCGAAGCTGATGGAGCTGTACAATGAACGGCGGAGCTTGTTCCGGCAGGGAGCCTCCGTGCCGGAGCAGTGCGTGCTGGCCGCGTATATTCAAAGCGGCGAGCTGGCCCGGCAGGTGCGCCGCCTGCGCAAGGATTATCAGGAGAAAGGCGCGCTCATGGAGCGCCTGCTGCTGGAGGCCTTCGGGAAGGACATTTCCGTGAGCCGCGTCGTGTCCGGCGTGTATTGCCACGTTGCCCTGCAGAGCCCCCACGACGAGAGCGAGCTGCGACGCCGGGCGGAAGAGCGGGGATGCCGCGTGCTGGCGATGCAGTCTTTTTACGAGCGGCCGGAGCAGGCGAACACGAAGGAATTTCTCTTGTCGTTTTCAAAGATACCTAGTCAAAACCTGAAACAGGCCGTTGCGGCCCTGCGTCAGGCCTGGACGGAAAAGGAAGGATAGCGTCATGGCAAAAAGTTTACGATTTATTCATTGCGGCGATTTACATTTAGGCAGTCCCTTTCACGATGTCGCCGCTGTCGGCAGCCGGTGGCAGCGCATTGTAGGCAAAGCGCCGATGCGGGCGTTTCAGAAAATCGTGCAGCTGGCCATTGATAAAAAAGCGCACGCCGTGCTGATCAGCGGCGATGTATATACGAGCGCGACGCACAATTTGACGGCCCAGCTGGACTACGTGCGGCTGCTGCACAAGCTGGCGCAGAACAATATACAGGTCTTCGCCGTCTTGGGCAATCACGACCCCATGGAGGCCTGGAAGGCCCGGATTCCCTTTCCGCCGAACGTACACATTTTCAGCGCCGAGAAAATAGAGCGCATGCCCCTCGTCGTCGACGGCGAGGAAGTGGCGGCCGTGTACGGCCAGAGCTACGCCAAGGCGGAACAGCGGGACAATCTGGCCTGGAACTTTGCCCGCGAGGCCGGGGACCGCTACGCCATCGGCCTGCTCCATACGCAGATCGGCGGGCCGTCTCCCTACGCGCCGTGCTCTCTTACGGATTTGAAAGAGAGCGGCATGGACTATTGGGCCTTGGGCCATGTCCACGCTCATCAGATACTGAGCGAAAAGCCCTATATCGTGTATGCCGGAAGCCCGCAGGGCTTAGACTGCACGGAGACCGGCGCGCACGGCTGCTATTACGTAGAGGTCGGCCCCTACGGGACGACGAAGGTCGAGTTTTTAGATACGAGCATCGTCCGCTGGGAAAGCACGGACATCAGCATCGAGTCGATTGAATCGGTGTCGGGCCTGCGTGAGGCCGTGCGGTTCGCCAAGGAAAAAATCCGCCGCGACATCGGCAAGCCGACGTTCCTGACGGTCAATTTCACCGGTGCCGGCAGCATGTACCAGGTCATCAACAATCCCGAAGCGACGCAGTACTGGATTGACAGCTGGCGCGAAGAGGAGCAGGGGAAATACGCCTTCGTCATGGTGGAACGGCTGCGCAATATGGCCCGGCCGAAGATCAATCTGACAGAACGGAGCAAGCTGCCCGATACGGTAGGCGATTACTTGAATGTCGCCGACAAGCTGGCCGCCCTGCCGCCGGAAGAGATGGTCCAGGCCCTGCGGGAGATCCTGCGGGAACGGCCCGAATTCGACCGCCTCGGGGCGTACGGCAAGGCGATTTCTGACGACAGGCTGCTGGAAGCCTTTGAAAAAGCCAAGTGGCTGGGGATGCAGAAATTGCTGGAAGATGGAAGAGGATAGGACTTATGAAGATTATACAGATGAATTTAGACGATTTCGGCATTTACCACAATGTCGAATGGAACCCGCCGGAAACGGGGCTCATCGTCATGCACGGCCATAATGAAAGCGGCAAGACGACGCTGATGAAATACGTACGCTCCATGTTTTTCGGCTATCTGCGCGGCGATTGGAAGGGCTTTTTCGGCCATATGGATATTCGCCGAGACGACGGGCGCGAATACCGCATATATCGGAAGGAAAAAGAATCGTATATGACGGACGGCCAGCTGACGCTGCACGACGAGCCGGCCGACTTGTGGTGGCACGGCCTGGACCGGCAGACCTACGATAAAATTTTCGCCATGGGTCTGGAAGATTTGCAGGGCTTTAAGATATTATCCAACGAAAAGGTGCGCAGCCAGTTTTTCAGCGTTGAAGGAGGCGTGCGCATGGGCGCGACGCGACGGGATATCATCCGCCAGATGGGCGATCTCCTCGTTGCGTCGCCTCAGGGAAAGAAGCCGATTAACGTCCTGCTGGCGGAGCAGCGTGACTTTGACAACCGCATCCGGGCTCTGTCCTACGACGAAGACGAGTTTGCCCAGCTTCAGGTGAAGGAGCAGGCGACCCACGAGACGGAAAACCGCATACGGCTGAGCATCGAAGAAACGAAGCAGCAAATCGAGCGCATCTCCATGCCCATCGCTGCCTGGGACGTATACAAGCGGGGACAGGACGCGCTCAAGCGCATGCAGGATCTGGCCGACGTCTCCCAGTTTCCTGCCGACGGCGCGCAGAAATGGACGGAGCTGGAAACGAAGATAGGGGAAATCGACGAGCAGATTCGCAAGCTGGAAGCGCTGTCAGCCAAGGGGCCGGCCTTCCGCGAGGAATGGAACGGCTGGCTGCTGTGCGGCCCGCAGCTCGACGACCTGTACCTGCACGTCGGCGAGTGGAAGCAGGGGTTGGAAGAAGTCGCTGCCCATGCCGACATGGAAATAGACTGGCAGTTTGAACAAAATCAATGGGCAGAATTGCTGAAGCAATGGACCGGCGATACGATTCCGTCTTCCGTCGATTGGACCGGCGGACAGGCAGCGGCGGCCGGACTGGCCCGCTGCGAGCAGGAGCTGGAAAAGTGGCAGGCCGCCAAGCCGAAAAACGTCGCGGCGGACAAGGCGGAAATACCTGCCGAAGGGGAACCGTCCAAGGAGGAATGGCAGGCCGTGGGCAAGGCCGTTTCTTCCATTCAGGAATGCCTGATGGAGAGGAAGAAGCTGCGCGAACAGCTGCAGTGGCTGAAATCGGACGGCAGCGGCGTATCTCACGGACCGGCCGTACTGGCGGTCCTGTGTTTAGTTGCTGCGGCCGGGCTGGCGGCGATGGTCTTCATATACGGCATGGACCAGCTGTTTGGTTACGGCGCCGGCCTTTGCCTGGCCTTGGCCGCCGCGGCCTTTGCCAAGCAAAAATCGCTGGCCGGCAAGGGCCCCCGGCGGATTGAGGAATTGGAAAAGAGCCTGGCCGCCGTGCAGGAGCGGATGGAAGCCCTGGCGGCGGAGGCGAACGCAGGTCTGGCGGCGAGTGACGATGACGACGTCTGGTCGCGTAAGCTGGACGAAATCAGGATGCGGTACATGGACTGGAAGACTCAGGAGTCGAAGACAGTCTGGGAAAAAGAACAGAAGGTCATGTACGACGCTATTTATGACGAGTGGAATAAGAAGGGCGCCGCCTGGCAGAGCAAGCTCGAAGCCAGCCGGAAGGCTTGGGAATCATGGCGCAGCGGCAGCGGATTTGCTTCTCTTGAAGTCGGCCAGCTGGCTCAGGCCAAGGAAGTATGGGACAAATGGCACGCCGCCGTGTCGGCGTCTGAGAGCTGGCGCGTCCGTAAGGAAGAGCTCCTGCGGCGCATGGGCCAGTGGCGCGACAGCGCAGAGCAGCTGTTTCGGGAATTGGGCGTCGCCGGTGAAGGCACGCCGGAACAGACAGAGACTGTATATAAGCAGTGGCAGACGATCCGCGTGCAGGCCGAAGTAGCCCGGGAGCAGGACAAGCAGCAGCAGGAGCGGCAGGACCAAATCGTCCAGCTGCGAAAGGACAAGGAAATCCGGCAAAATCAGCAGCAGGATTTATTGGCCCTGACCGGCGCTCAGACGACGGGAGAATTCCGTAGCAAGGTTCTGAAATTCCGCCAGTTCCAGCAGTATAAGGAAGTATACGAGCAGTCCGAAGCCCACATCCGGCTCATTGCCAAGACGCCGAAGCAGCTGGCAGAGCTGCGGCACGAGCTGAAAGTCCATACACTGAAAAACTGGACGGACGAACGGGAATACTACGAAAAGAAAATCGCCGACGCGGAAAAGAAATTGGCCGAAGTCGCCGAAAAGCGGGGCAGTATCGTAGAACGGCTCAGCCAGATGGCCAAGAGCGACGCCTATGGCCGGCTTCTGCAGGAAAAACAAAACCGCAAGGCCGAGCTGGACGGCAAGGTGAATGAGTGGCTGACCTATCTTTTCGCTCAGTATATGCTCGGCGAGGCCCAGTCGTATTACGAGCGGGTGCGCCAGCCCTTAGTCATCCGCCAGGCCGGCGATTACCTTCATCTCATGACCCAGGGCCGCTATACCCTTCAGGCCAGCTTTGACGGCCGCCAGCTTTACGCCGTCGACGGTACGCAGCGGCGCATTCCGGAAAAGCAATGGAGCAGCGGCTTGGGCGACCAGATTTATTTGGCCATACGCATCAGCCTGGCTATGGCGTTTTCCAAACAAATCGAGGCGATGCCTTTGATTTTGGATGACATCCTTGTCCGCTTCGACGAACAGCGGCAGAAGGAAGCCATTCACTTCTTGGCCGACTTAGGCAAGAAGGAACAGATTTTCTTATTTACCTGCTCCCAGATGACGAGAAATCTCGCCGGCGAGGTGCAGAAGGAATTAGCCGGAGAAACCGATACGATTCATTTATTTGAAATCGAGCAGGGAACGATTCGGCAGAGCGTATAACCCGCGCGATTGGAAAGGCAGGTGCAGAAGCTATGACGGTTACTCGGCCGGCGCTGCCGTCCGCTATGATGCTGGCGGCGATGGACGCCGTAAGCGACGGCATCGTTATCGTAGACAAGGATTCCCGTATTATTTACATAAACGACGCGTATACGCGCATCCTGCGGGTAGAGCGGCAAAAGGTGCTGCACAAGCAGATCAGCGTCATCGAGCCGGGCGCCGTCATCTTGGACGCCTTGCGCGACAAGCAGCCCCGCTCGCGACTTCCCGTAGAAGTCAAGACGCGGGGCAAGCAGATTCTGGTCAACATTACGCCGATTTTTGACGGCGGCGAGGTTATCGGAGCCGTGTCGGTCTTTGAAGACATTACGGAGCTGTCCCTCAGCCATCAGGAGCTGGAACGGGCCCAGCGGCTGAGCCGGTCTATCTTCAAGGCCGCTGCCGACGGCTGCCATACGCTGCCGCCGGAATTATCCCATATCGTCGGGGACAGCGCCAAGTTCCTGCGCTGCCTGCGGCTGGCGGAGCTCGTGGCTCCGACTGACGCGACCGTCCTGGTAGAAGGGGAAAGCGGCGCAGGCAAGGAAGTCGTCGTCGACGGGATTCTGCGCCTCAGCGGCCCGCGGCAGCGTCCCTTCGTCAACATAAATTGCTCGGCCATTCCGGAAAGCCTCATGGAAAGCGAGCTCTTCGGCTATACGGCCGGCTCGTTTACCGGCGCGGCCAAGGGCGGCAAAGCCGGGAAGTTTGAGCTGGCCGACGGCGGCACCATCTTTCTCGACGAAATCGGTGAAATGCCGCTGTTTATGCAGGCCAAATTGCTGCGGGCCCTGCAGTCGGGGGAAATACAGAAAATCGGCTCCGACACGATGCAGAAGGTCGACGTCCGGGTGATCGCGGCGACGAACCGCAACCTGAAGCAGATGGTGCGGGACGGAAAGTTCCGGGAAGACTTGTACTTCCGCCTCAATACCTTTACCATCGTCATTCCGCCCCTGCGGGAGCGGGGCGAAGACGTACTGCTCCTGGCAGAGTATTTCCTGGGGAAATTTTCCAAGAAGTATGGAAAGACAGGACGCCTTTCGCCGGCAGTGCAGCGGTTTTTCCTGTCCTATGCCTGGCCGGGAAACGTGCGGCAGCTTGAAAGCTGCATGGAGTACGCCGTCATCGTATGCGGCGACGGCGAAATCCGGATGGAGCATCTGCCCGAAGAGCTGCAGGGCTTTCCGGCAGAGGGAGACGGTACGGACGCGGCAGAAGCTTCCGCTGCAGGCGCGCCGCATGGCTTAAAGGCCGACATACAGGCTATGGAGCGGGATTATATTCTCCGCGTGCTGAAAGAAACCGGCGGCAACAAGACCAAGGCCATGGAAGTCCTGGGAATCAGCCGCCGTACCTTTTATAAGAAGTGGAAACTCTACGGACTAGATAAAGAATCGTCTATAAAGTAAACACTATATACATGGTAAACACAAGAAATCCTCCCAGGTATACAGTTTGTACTCGTATCGCCGGGAGGATTTTTTGTACAGATATAAGATGTTGTGCTTACAAAAGGGCAGTTAGACAGGAGTATATGCGCAAAGTGGAGTTTTATTGTAAAATTGAATAGCGGAAATACTATATATTGGCATATAAATTTCATATACATAAGCGAAGCTATTCTGATGATAGCGCTGCGTCGCGACAATACATGTAATATAAGACAGAAAGAAGGTATATCTATGAAGACAATACGCATCGGCGGCGGCCAGGGTTTTTGGGGAGACCTGATCGACGCGCCGATTATCATGGCGAAGGAAGACAACGTAGATTATATTTGCTGCGATTACCTAGCGGAATTGACCCTGTCCATCATGCGCCGTCAGCAGGAAAAACGGCCCGAAGCAGGATACGCCCGCGATTTCATCACGTCGCTGAAGGGCATGCTGCCCTACCTGGCGGAAAAGAAGACGAAGGTCATTACCAACGCCGGCGGCATGAACGTCAAGGCCTGCGTGGAAAAGGTTAAGGAAGTCGTCAAAGCCGGCGGCTATAACCTGAAGGTTGGCTACGTCCTCGGCGACGACGTGCAGGAAAAGATTCCCCAGCTTCGCGAGCAGGGCGTCCTGATGAAGCACATGGATACGGGCGAAGACATCGACGGCATCCTGCCGAAGATGGTCAACGCCAATGTCTACTACGGCGTAGAGCCTATCGTCAAATGTCTGGAAGACGGCGCGGACATCATCATCCTGGGCCGCTCGACCGATACGGCCATGTTTGAAGCGCCCCTCCTGTACGAATTCGGCTGGAAGCTCGACGACTGGGACGCCAAGGCTACGGGCATTTTGGCAGGCCATCTCTGCGAATGCGGCGCCCAGGCCACAGGCGGAAACTACGACTACGACTGGGAACACGTACCCCGTCCCGAGCTCTTGGGCTATCCCATTGTCGAAGTCAGTGAAAAGGGAAGCCTTATCCTGACGAAGACGAAGAACACCGGCGGCCTCGTAACGGTCCAGTCCGTCAAGGAACAGCTCATGTACGAAATCCACGACCCGTCGCAATACATTACGCCCGACGTCGTCGCCGATTTCAGCAAGATTACGCTGGAAGAAATCGAACGGGACCACGTCGCCGTCCGCGGCGTAACGGGCAAGCCCGCTCCCGACACCTTGAAGCTCTGCGTCGGCTACCTTGAAGGCTACCGCAATATCGCCTATCTGCCCTACAGCTGGCCGAGAGCGCTGGATAAAGCCAAGATGGCTGCCAATATTCTGGACAAGCGCATGGCCATGAAGGGACTGAAAGCCATCCGCACCCATATCAGCTACTTAGGCGTCAACGCTCTCCATGGCCCGCTGGCTCCGGAACTCGACGCCGATTTGAACGAAGTCGTCCTCCGCTACGCGATTCTGACGGAAACGAAGGAAGAAGGCCTGAAACTGACGCCGGAAGTTGCCGCTGTCAGCAACCTGAACGGCCCGGCCCAAGGCTGCTTCTTCGGCGGCCGTACCCGTCCCAGCGAAGTATTCGCCCTGTGGCCGACGCTCATTCCCAGAGAGGCCATTACGATTGAAACCCATGTAGAGGAGGTCTAATGCCATGAAAGTTCAGTTGAAAGATATAGCTCACGGCCGCTGCGGCGATAAGAGCGATACGTCCAATATTTGCATTTACGCCCGCAAACCCCAGTATTATAAGGCTATGGAGCGGCAGCTGACGGCGGAAGCCGTGCGCCGTCACTTTGAAGGACTCGTCTTCGGCGACGTCGTACGCTACGATTTGCCCCAGCTGGACGGATTCAACTTCGTCATGCATCATGCCCTAGACGGCGGCGCGACGCGCTCCCTGCGCCTCGACACGCTGGGCAAATGCATGGAAGCGGCGCTGCTGCGCATGTACATTGAAGTTGACGACGAATAAAACAATTTGGAATTATACATAGACCGTGTCAGGACGTTAAAGGAGAGATTACATATGAAAACCAATAATTACTCTGGATTCCATAAACTTTCTGTAAGTCAAAGAGCTGCGGAAGTCGCTGAATTTGCCAATCTTACGGGAGAAGAACTGCGCTTGATTACCGAGCCGGGCGCGCTGCATAACGATGTAGCGGATAAGGTTATTGAAAACGTCATAGGCACCTATCAGCTGCCTATGGGCGTCGCTATGAACTTCATTATCAACGGCAAAGAAGTACTCGTTCCCATGGTCGTGGAAGAAGCGTCCATCATTGCTGCGGCGTCTAACGCTGCAAAGATGGCTCGTCCCGGCGGCGGCTTTACGACGAGTTATACGGGAAATATCATGATTGCCCAGATTCAGACGATTGGAATTTCCAATCCTTATTTTGCCAAACAGGTTATCCTGCACCATAAAGATGAAATCTTAAGCATTGCCAATGAAAAAGACCCTGTATTAGTTGGTATTACAGGCGGCGCGAAGGACGTGGAAGTCCGCATCGTCGAATCCCTTATCGGGCCGATGGTCGTCGTGCATCTGCTCGTCGATACGGGCGACGCCATGGGAGCCAACGCTGTCAATACGATGGCTGAAGCTGTTGCGCCGTTTATTGAAAAAATTACCGGCGGCACCGTTAAGCTCCGCATTTTGTCTAACTTGGCGGCCTATCGTCTGGCCCGCGCCACGGCGACCTTTACGAAGGAAGCTATCGGCGGTGAAGATGTCGTCGACGGCGTGATTGCTGCCTATGCGTTCGCCGAAGCCGATCCTTTCCGGGCCGCTACGAGCAATAAGGGCATTATGAACGGCATCGACCCGCTCATCGTAGCGACGGGCAATGACTGGCGCGGCATTGAAGCGGCCTGCCACGCATACTGCTCCTATAAAGGCAAGTATACGTCTATGACCCGCTGGGAAAAGAACGCCAACGGTGATTTGACCGGTTCTATTGAACTTCCCGCCCTTTGCGGCCTCGTAGGCGGCGGCACGAAGATTCTTCCGGCGGCTAAGGTCGGCGTGAAAATCCTCGGTGTCCAGACGGCGGCGGAACTGGCTCAGGTTATCGCTGCAGTAGGGCTGGCGCAGAACTTCGCGGCCATGCGCGCGCTGGCTACAGACGGTATCCAGAAAGGGCACATGAAGCTCCATGCCCGCAATATCGCAACCGTTGCCGGTGCGACAGGCGAAATGCTGGATAAGGTCGTCGCAGCTATGGTTGCAGAAAAGAATATTTCCGTTGAGCGGGCAAAGGAATTATTGTCTACATTGTAAGCAAAGGAGGCCGTTATGAAACGAGCGGTTTTAGCAGATATTTGGGGAGATACGGTAGATCTCCGAAACTTGACGGGCGGTATTCTCATCGGCGTCGTTCTTAGTTTCTGCTGCTATTTGGGCGCTAGTACGGCAATTTCGTCTCAATATCCGGACTTAGCGGCGAACCTCGTCTCGGCGTACTCTTTATTGTTTGGCATCGGCGGCTGCGTTTTGTCAGCCGTCGTATCAGCCAACCTGTTTAAGCCGAAACGGACTCTGAACGAAGAGGAATTTTCCGAGACTGATAGAGAACGCGTCTTAAAGGAATTGCAGATTGATTTGGAAAAAGAACGTGAAGAATTAAAGTATGTCGACGAAAAAGTATTGCAGGAAATGAAAGACCTGCGGTTGTATGAATTGTTTGCCGGAACAAGTGAAAACGCGCCGCCGGCACGGACTGTAAAGGAAGGTGACCGGTAATGGACGGAATGATTTTTCACGATTTACTCTGGGCCGTAGGCATGGCCTTGGCCGGCGGAATTATCTTTTCCGGTATCGGGCTGATTTCCGGTACAGATGAAACGTCGACGATCGCGCCGCTGACTTTGCTGATTATTCTGCTCGGCGTCCCGCCTGTCGCCGTATTTTCCTGGTTTATGGCGGCGGCTATTTCGAAGCATATGATTCACGCTATTCCGACGGCCCTCATGGGCGTTCCCGGCGATACGATGGCCGTGCCCATGCTGGAAGACGCGGCGGTGCTGCGCAAGCTGGGCGTACCGCATATGGCGCTGCGGAAAATGATTTCCGGTGGTATCATTGCGGCGTTTATCGCGCTGCCCGTCAGCGTTGGCTTTGCATCCTTGCTGGCTCCTTTTGCCGACATTGTTAAAGCTTGGGCTCCTGTCGTATTTACCGTTGCGGCTATCATCATCGCCTACACGTCAGGCGGTAAATGGGCTAGTCTCTTTGCCCTTCTTCCCTTTGCCTTCTTCATTCAGGGCTTGAATAAGATGGCTATTGCCGGTATCGGTCACGGCGTGTTTATCAGTATGTTCCTGGGCATCGCTATCGGGCCTATGTTTGCTGACTTGATGACGATTTTATCGCCCAACTCCCGTCATATTCTGAAACGAGATTCGTCGCGCGAATTCTGGCTGGCTCCGGAAGTTAAGATGTGGAAGGGATATTTTCCGAATCCCATCAAAATTTTGTCTAAGCATCAAATTATGTACAACGCCATGACGGCCGGCGTATCGGCGCTGACCTTTACGTTCAGTCCCGTCGGCATGACCGTTATGATGGGCGAATTCGTCGGTGCGCGCATTAAGAGCTTGTACCAGCGCATGACGTCTACCCTGGCTGTCATGAACGGGACGACGGAAGCGACGTACATTGCGGAAACGATTATTCCGCTCTTAGTCTTCGGCATCCCTCTCAGCCCCGTCGGATTAGGGCCGGCAGCTCCGTTATTCAACGCGCCGCCCGTATATACGGCTCAGCCTGTCCATAACCTGCATACCTTTTTATCGGCGGCGGATTTCTTGATTTATGGATATATCGGGCTGTTTGTCGCCTTCCTCGTAGCCTATCCGTTTTCGATGAATTACGCCCGCCGCGCCAGCGCATGGGTATTGAAACACGTAAGTCAGGAAGCGATTATCAGCATGTTCTCCGGTCTGATTGTCGTCATTTCGTACTTTGAAGCCGGCGTCGTCGGCATCGCTATCGCCATTACCATTGCCATCTTCGGCGGTATCTTAAACAGATATTTCGGCGTCCATACGGGCGTGCAGTACATGGTGTATTACGCTTCTCCCTGGCTGATGGCGACACTGCTGGGCATTAAATAAGATGAATTCATTCTCCTGCATCGCTATGCGGTGCAGGAGATACTGCATTTTCGCAGCAAAATTTGACAGCCCCATCTTCTTATGGTATGATAAACAAAGTTAGGCGACATGAGGCCTAGCTTTTTTAAGTTGCAGTAAAATTTTCTTGACTTAGCCTGACAGGTGTGGTATCTTATAAAGGCAGTCTTGCGCAGGCACTGGGTTTGCGCGTAGTATCAGACTATTTTTAAGAGAGGTGTAAGGGAATGCGTACAGCGATTACATTGGCATGCACAGAATGCAAACAGCGTAACTACCGGACAAACAAAAATAAGAAAAACAATCCGGACCGTTTGGAATTGAAAAAATATTGCCCGTTCTGCAAAAAACAAACCGTACATAAAGAAACGAAATAATTTTGATGGAATAAGATGTGCTTAATCTTATTTGGGTGTGAGAGGTTATATGGCACTTTCAAAAAAAGCAGCACAAAAGAATAAGAAGAATCCGGGCAAGTCATTTTTTCAAGGCGTTAAGGTGGAACTGAAAAAGGTCATCTGGCCGACGAGAAGAGAACTGATAAACTACACGGTTATGGTCATCGTCGCGACGATTGTCGTCATGGCGATTATCGGCGTGGCCGACGGCGTTTTTGGTCAGTTGTTTAATTTGCTTCGAGCCGTTGTCGGATAGGGAGGCCTGCGCTTAAATGGAATCTGAAAAAAAATGGTATGTCATCCATACGTATTCCGGTTATGAAAATAAAGTAATGGCTACGTTGGAACGGAAAGTTAAATCCATGGGATTGGAAAATGTCATTAACCGCATCCTCGTCCCGATGGAGGAAGAAATCGACGTCGGCAAAGACGGGAAGAAACGCGCCGTAAAGCGCAAGGTTTTTCCAGGCTATGTCCTCGTCGAAATGGAAGTCAACGACCGTTCCTGGTATGTCGTCCGCAACACCCCGGGCGTAACGGGGTTTGTAGGCTCGGCGACGAAGCCTATTCCCTTGGAACCGGAGGAAGTTAAGAGTATTCTGAAATCGCAGAATCTTGACACGGAACCGAAACCGCATATTTCCGTTGAAGTAGGCGAACAGGTCCGCATCACATCCGGTCCGTTTGAAAACTTCATTGCGACCATTACGGAAATCAATGAGGAAAAAGGAACACTCAAAGGCCTTATCGATATGTTTGGCCGGGAAACTCCAGTAGAAGTCGACTATTCTCAAATTGAGAAAAGTCTGGAATAAATACTTCTAAAATGCGGCGAAAGCCGCGAGTGGGAGAATCATTAGGATTCGCGTACCACATCTTGTAATGTGAGGAGGTGTAAATCACCATGGCAAAAAAAGTAGCAAGAATGGTAAAACTTCAGTGTGAAGCTGGCAAGGCAACTCCGGCGCCTCCGATTGGTCCTGCATTAGGCCAGGCTGGCGTTAACATCATGGCCTTCGTAAAGGAATTCAACGAACGTACGGCGAAACAGGCTGGCTACATCATCCCTGTTGAAATCACTGTATACGAAGACAGATCCTTTACCTTCATTACAAAGACACCGCCCGCTGCCGTATTGTTGAAAAAAGCAGCTGGCCTTGACAAAGCTTCGGGCGAACCGAACAAGAAAAAGGTTGCAAAACTGAGCCGCGACAAAGTCCGCGAAATTGCAACGACGAAGATGCCTGACCTCAACGCCAACGACGTAGAACAGGCTATGAAAATGATTGAAGGCACTGCCCGCAGCATGGGTATTGAAATCGTAGACTAATTCCGATTTCCCTGCCCGTGGAAGGGGCGAATGCCCCGCTAAACCACTAAGGAGGAAAAGACATGGCAAAAGTAGGCAAGAAATATGCTGAAGCCGCTAAAATGTACGATAAATACAAATTGTACGAACCGGCTGAAGCCATCGACATCTTGAAAAAGATGGATACGGCTAAATTTGACGAAACCGTCGAATTGGCTGTAAACTTAAACGTAGATCCGAAATATGCCGACCAGCAGGTTCGCGGCGCTTTGGTTCTGCCTCATGGCATTGGCAAAACGAAGACTGTTCTCGTATTTGCTCAAGGCGATAAAGAAAAAGAAGCTCAGGAAGCCGGCGCTGATTTTGTAGGCGCAGACGACCTGATTGAAAAAATCAAAGGCGGCTGGCTCGATTTCGATGTAGCTATTGCTACGCCGAACATGATGGGCAAAGTTGGCCGTTTGGGTAAAATCCTCGGGCCGAAAGGCTTAATGCCGAACCCGAAAGTCGGTACGGTTACGATGGACGTTGCAAAAGCTGTTTCCGAAAGCAAAGCTGGTAAGGTTGAATATCGTACGGATAAGGCCGGCAATATTCATTCCCCTATCGGTAAAAAGTCTTTCGACGCTAATAAATTGATTGAAAACCTTACGACTCTCGTCGACACGCTGATTAAAGTAAAGCCGTCGGGCGCGAAAGGCCAGTACATCAAAACGATCACCGTCAGCTCCACTATGGGCCCTGGTATCCATATCAACCCGTTCAGCGTAAAAGGCATTGTAAAAGCTGACGAACAATAATAATATCACTCTTAGCTGTAGACTGAAGGTATGTATAATGGACGCAAGTCCGCCATCTGAGGCTAAAACTAGTAGATTATTGAGTACTACTGATAACGACTAGTTCGGCCTCATGGAAATGAGGCCGTTTTTATTGCTAAGACGATATAAATCCAAATCAAGGAGGTGTATCGAAGGAATGTCTATGTATGCAAAGCATCAGGTTTCTCCTGCTAAAGCCGCCGTCGTTGAAGAAATGAAGGAAAAACTGCAGGCAGCTCAGGGTGTTGTATTCGTTGGATTTACGGGTTTGACCGTAGCCGACGTTACGAAGCTCCGCCGCAAATTCCGCGAAGGCAATGTTGAATACAAGGTTATCAAAAACACCTTGACTCGCATCGCCGCCAGCGAAATCGGTTTCGAAGGGGTATCTGAATTCCTCGAAGGCCCGACAGCTATCGCCTATTCCACGGAAGACGCCGTAGCTCCGGCTAAGATTTTAAAAGAATTCATCAAAGAAACGAAAACAGAAGCTCTGACGGTCAAAGTCGGTATTGCCGACGGTCAGATCATCGATGCAGCAGCCGTCGACGCATTGGCAAACCTGCCGAGCCGCGACGAACTTATCGCGAAGGTTGTCGGCAGCATGCAGGCTCCTATTTCCGGTCTTGTCAACGTACTTCAGGGCAATATCCGCAATATGGTTTATGTGCTTGACGCAGTACGTGCTAAGAAAGCAGAACAAGAAACTGCTTAATCTAAATTACAACTTTTAATTAAAAAAATCGATACTATGGAGGTATTTTAAAATGACTAAAGAAGAAATCATGCAAGCCATTGAAAACATGACTGTTTTGGAACTTTCCGAACTCGTAAAAGAAATGGAAGAAAAATTCGGCGTATCCGCTGCTGCTCCCGTAGCTGTTGCTGCTGCTCCGGCTGCTGGCGCTGCTGCTGAAGAAAAATCCGAATTCGACGTTATCCTCGCTTCCGCTGGCGACAAGAAGATCAACGTAATCAAAGTTGTCCGCGAAGTAACGGGCCTCGGCTTGAAAGAAGCTAAAGCTCTCGTTGACGGTGCTCCGAGCCCTGTTAAAGAAGGCCTCTCCAAAGCTGACGCTGACGCTCTCAAAGCTAAATTGGAAGAAGCAGGCGCTACTGTTGAATTGAAATAATTTCAGAAGAAATTATACGCTCCCAAGACCCGCTGATGTTGGGTTTTGGGAGTTTTTCTATGCCTCTGTTTCGTAAGGGCCTAACCATAGGGAGGAGGAACGGATATTGAATTCATTGATTAGTCCTGAAAATACGTGGATGCTGCTGGCGGTGATGTGCGCGTCCGTCGCTGCGTCGATTTATTTGGAACAGACCTATGCCTGGGCTTCGAAGGTGTCGGGAGCCGTCATCGCCCTGATTCTCGCCCTGGTGCTGGTCAACGTCGGCGTCCTGCCTACGCACGCGCCCTTGTTTGACGACATCGTCTGGGGATACGCCGTGCCGATGGCCATTCCCTTGCTGCTGCTCCAGGCCAACATGACGAAGATCTGGCGGGAAACGGGGCGGATGCTCTTCGTGTTTCTCATCGGCTCGGCAGGGACGATCTGCGGAGCCCTGCTGGGGACGGCGATTTTCGGCTCCATGATAGACGGGCTGCCCAAGGTGGCGGCCATGATGACTGGCTCGTATATCGGCGGCGGCGTCAACTTCGTGGCCCTGGCCGACGCCTTCAAGACCGACGGCACGTTGGTGTCCTCGACGATCGTAGCGGATAATCTCACCATGGCCGTTTACTTCCTCGTCCTGCTGGGATGCCTAAGCAACGCCTTTTTCCGCCGCTATTTTACCCATCCCCATATCGACGCCGTAGAGCAAAGCGGGCAGGCCGATGAAGGCAAGACGCTGGCCGCCGCCTATTGGAGCCGCAAGGACATTTCCCTGCGGGACATCGCCGTAAACGTCATGTATGCAGCCGTCGTCGTCACCTTGTCCAAGTGGATGGGCTCGTCCCTGTCGGCCGTCATTCCGACGGACAACTGGCTTCTCCACATGGCAAATACCTTTTTCGGCAGCGAGTACGTGTGGATTACCTTTATTTCCATGCTCGTCGCTACCTTCTTTGACAAAAAGGTGGCCTCTGTCAGCGGCGCCCAAGAAATCGGCACCTATTTCATCTACCTCTTTTTCTTTGTCATCGGCGTGCCGGCGTCTATATCGGAAATCCTGCGCAACGCGCCCCTGCTCTTTGCCTTCTGCTTCCTCATGGTCGTCGTCAATATGCTGTTTTGCTTTGTCGGCGGCAAGCTGTTCCGTTTTCATCTGGAAGACATCGTCCTGGCGTCCAACGCGAATATCGGCGGCCCGACAACGGCTGCCGGCATGGCCATTTCCCAGGGCTGGACGAAGCTCGTCGGCCCGTCCATGCTGGTCGGCACCTTCGGCTACGTCATCGGAACCTATTTAGGCATCATCGTCGGCAGTATATTAGGCGCGTAAGGTATACGAAAAGAAGCGAATTCCCCTCTTAATTGGAGGGAGATTCGCTTCTTTTGTTATCTGCAGAAGGCTTGACGAACTGATGCAATCAAATAATGCCGGCGGCTTCAAAAGCTTGCTGCAAGTCGGCGATGATGTCTTTTTCGTCTTCCAGGCCTACGCTGAAGCGGAAGAAGCCTTCGCGGTATATTTCCGGATAATGGGGAAGCTTGTCGCTGTGTTTGTCGTAGTAGACGATGAGGCTTTCAATATCGCCGAGGGATACGGCGTGGGTGACCAGGTGAAGGGCGTCGAGGAATTTCTGATGCTGTTCTTCGCTCCCCTTAATGTCGAAGGAAATCATGCCGGAATACTGGCCGTTCATGTACTTGAGGGCCCGGTCATGCTGGGGATGGCTCTGTAAGCCCGGATACCAGACGAACCGCACGGCAGGACTTTGTTCCAGAAATTCGGCGACGGCCAGGGCGACCTTGCTGTGCTGAGCCATGCGCAAGGGCAGCGTCGATAAGCCGCGGGCAACGAGCCAGGCGTTGAAGGGGCTCAGGATGCCGCCGAAGTTAACCATGGCGATTTCTTTAATCTTGTCGATCAGTTCTGTTTTGCCCAAGACGCAGCCGCCGAGGGAATCGCCATGTCCGTTGATGTATTTCGTCATGCTGTGGATTTCCAGATCGGCTCCTAAGTTCAGCGGATACATGCAGATCGGGCCGGCGAAGGTGGCGTCGACGGAAAGAAGGGCTCCTGCTTCGTGAGCGATGGCCGCGATAGCCGGGAGGTCGCTGATTCCCGTCGTCGGGTTGCCCGGCGTTTCGACGTGGATGAGCTTGGTGTTGGGACGGACGGCGGCCCGGACGGCTTCGGTGTCCGTCGTGTCGAGTATGGTCACTTCGATATGGTATTTCTGCGGCAAGTATTCGCGGAACAGCAAGTTCGTCGCGCTGTAGCATACTTCCGAGACGATGGCGTGGTCGCCCGAATTCAGGAAGGGAATGAAGACACCCGTCAAAGCGGCGACGCCGCAGGCGAAGACGGCGCAGTCTTCCGCGCCGGTCAGAGCGCACAATTTGTCCTGCAGTACCATTTGGTTCGGGTTTCTGTTGCGGCAGTAAATATTGCTGTGAATGCCGCTCCAATCGACAGGCGTGCCGTCTGTCGGGATGCGGTAGTTGGATGTCATGTAAATCGGTTCGTTGATTGCTCCGAATACGTCGTCTTTTCTTGTGCCGCCATGAACGGCCGTCGTGTATACGCTGCGTTCGTTTGTCATGATATACAATCTCCTTTTTTGCGTTAATACGTGTACTATTATGAATTGGCCAGTTCATCTGGCTATAGTATACGGGAGGATAACCATTCTGTAAAACAAATACATTTAATGTTTTCCATCAAAAATAGCGATTGGTTGGAGAATAGGAAACCGCTGGAAAGAGCGTACCGTCAAGGCGTAGTCAGTTTCAGGCCGACGATTCCCGCGACGATGCAGCAAATGCAGACAGTTTGGGTCAGCGTCGGCGATTCGTGGAGCAGGACCATCCCCATGACAAAGGCCCCGACGGCGCCGATGCCCGTCCAAATGGCATAGGCCGTGCCTAGGGGCAGATGGCGCAGCGCCAGCGACAACAGGTAGAAGCTGGTAATCATGGCGGCGACGGTAAAGATGGACGGCAGGGGACGGCTGAAGCCGTGAGAAAACTTGAGCCCCGTGGCCCAGGCAATTTCGCAGCAGCCGGCGAGTACTAAATAAATCCAATGCGTCATAATGGCTCCTTTCGTAGTTTAATGAATACGTCGTATATTCCTGTTTTGGAAAAGACGGCTAAGTTTGCTGTAATACCAGTTTTGCAAAGGCTTCGTAAGAATCATCGTTTCGCGAGTCAGCGTCTTCCAGCTGATTAAAGAAGCAGCTTGGCATTTCGAGGGTCTTCAAGTTTTTGGCAATACAAGGCGTGCATCCTTTGTCGTGATTGGACGGATGAAGGGGACAGGCTGCGTTCGTACAGGTGCAAATCGTAATGGCTTGGGTCATAGTGGTTCTCCTTTGGCATAGCGTATAGATAAAATAGTTTTGCATACGCAGCGCTTCTTTTTCCGACAAAAAAATAAACCATTACGGACATTCCTTCAAAGGCCTTACGGAATGACGGTAATGGTTGATACCCGGCGGCATTGTATGCAATATTGTAGTTTAGCAAAGTATATCACTGGCGGATACAGGCTGTCAAGGGGAGGGACGGGACTTATGATGGACCAGCTCATTGGTTTCGCCAGATATAGAAAACTTGTATGCTGGGAAATACGGGGCAGGCATTAGACAAGGCGGCGGCCGGACGTATAATGAACGTATACAGACATAGGAGGAAGATTGCTATGGAATATATCACATTGCGAAACGGCGTGTCCATGCCCATGCTGGGCTTCGGCACCTTTCAGATTCCCGGCGGAGACCCTTGCCGACAAGCTGTAGCGGCGGCCCTTGCCGCAGGGTATCGGCATATCGATACGGCCAGCTCGTACCAAAATGAAGAAGCCGTCGGTCAGGCAATCCGCCAGTCCGGCGTCGCTCGCGGCGAATTGTTTATCACGTCGAAGGCCTACATTCACGAATTGGGCTATGAACAGACGAAGGCCGCCTTTGACCGCCAGCTCCGCCTGCTGGGGCTGGACTACCTCGACTTGTACCTCGTGCACATGCCCTTCGGCGATTATTACGGCTCGTGGCGGGCTATGGAAGAATTGTATAAGGAAGGGAAGATTCGGACGATCGGCGTGAGCAATTTCAGCAGCAGCCGGTTGATGGACTTGTGCTATAATGCCGACATTGCGCCGGCCGTCAACCAAATCGAACGGCATCCCTTCTATCAGCGGGCAGAGGAACTGTCTGTCATGCAGGAACTGGGCGTGCAGGCCGAGGCCTGGGCTCCCTTCGCCGAAGGGATGAACGGCATGTTTACCCAGCCCGTATTGCAGGAGATCGCCGCGGTCCATGGAAAGAGCGTAGCTCAGGTTATTCTGCGATGGGAAATCCAGTGCGGCCTGCCGTGCATTGTTAAATCGATCCGGCCTGAGCGGATTCAGGAAAACTTCGCCATCTGGGATTTCGAGCTGACTTCAGATGAAATGAAACGCATCGCCGCCCTTGATTTAGGACATCCGCAGATGCTCGATACGGAGCGGCCCAGCGAAGTAAAAAGGGTCTACGATTTCCTGAATAACCCCGTCGTTACATCTCTTCATGAATAACTGCACACGCAGTATGAAAAAGAACAGCGTCTTCCCTTGGGAGTGCGCTGTTTTTTTGACGACGTAAATGTATAAGGTATCTGCTATCATAAGTAAGCTACCGCCTCCATACTGGCAGCAGGAAAGAGGTGTGCAAATGGAATGGCTCATATCTTTCTGTATCTCTTTCGCAGCAGGAATAGTATGTCACTATCTTTGCCGATGGCTGGATGGAGAATAGCCGGTAGTCAGCCTAAGGCCTAAGCCGTCCTTCGAATCGGAATAGAAAAAGCCGCAGGCTGCATCCTGCGGCTTTTTCGCTGTGCTTATGAATTTGTGATTTCATCCTTTTGCCTACGCTTAGAATAACAGCCCTTCTGGTGTTCGTCAATAGATGCAGGGCTCTGCTGGGAACGGCATTTCGGCTGAACACGGCTGGATACAGTACATTGTATATTTTTAAGTTCTTAAGGTGATAACAAGTATTTACGAAAGATTGAGAACGGATATATTTTAATTTGCAACGAAATTGTAAAGAAACTGTGACACAAAATGGATTGAATCGCGGCTATTTTGTGATACAATGAAGACAAGAAATTGCAGTACAAAGGAGGGATATTCGATATGCGTATTTGGAAACGGTCTATTATCGTAGCTGCTATTGTCGGCGCGTTATGTGCTCCGACCTTTGCGATGGCTTCTCAGGCAAATTCCTTTGGCGATATGAGCTTTACAGGCGCGCAGCTGACGGAGTTCAAGGCTCGTCCTCATCATCCGGGCCCTCCGCCGCCGCCGAAAAAGAAACCGAAACCGCCTAAAAAAGTTAAGAAGCCAAAACCGAAACCGCATAAGCCCGGCCGGCCTATGCCGCCTCCGCCCCCGCCGCGTCATCATCGCTAAGGGGATGCATGAGGTACATGCTGAAAACGACAGGAATTTCGCAGAGAGATTTCTGTCGTTTTTGGCATACGCTGCGTTAGCATATATTTTTGAAAGGAGAGGTGCGTCATGTCGAAACGAATAGCCGCGTATCTTGCCGCCGCAGCCTGCGTCGCCGTCTTGTGGGGCGCACCGGCCCTTCCGGCGCAGGCTGCCGGTCAAGGTACGGCGAGAGGGAGCGGCGCCTATATGACGGTACTGCGGGCGAGACCCCTTCCACCGCCGCCGGCGCCTCCGGCAGCTCCGACTATTCCTGCGCCGCGGCCCATTCGGCCTATACCGCCTCCGCCGTCGCTGCATCCGGGACGGCCGCCCCAACCGCAGCCCCCTCCGCTTTCTCCCCCGCCTACACCGCGGCCGGACAGACCTCAACCGGCTCCTAAACCGCCGTCCCTAAGTCCCAGGCAGCCCATTCCGCCGCCGCAGACGCCGGAAATTCCCAAGCCGTGGCCCATTCGCCCCATCCCTCCGCCGGTGCCGCCGCCAAGATATTAAGCCTGTAATTATAGGAAAAGCTAACAAATGAATTGCCCCTTTAAAGCTGGCCTCAAAAATCTATGTAGGAATTTGCCAGCTTTTTTGGTATGGCTCTTTTGCTGTATGATATGCAAAAATGGTTGTATAGGTGAGGCCGTTTTGATTTTATAAAGTATAATAAAATATATGAAGAATTTTTCTTGCAATTTTATACTTTTTTTGCTATTCTTTTGAAAAATGAAATATCGATTCGGCGTGGGCCGATATAAGGGGGACGTGTAATGAATTATCCTGATTTGCGGGGATTGCTGGTGTGCCGGGAATTTTTGTCCGACCCGGTGTTGTTGATTATGGGGGAATATTTGCTGAGCTCGGACAATGTCAACAAGCGGAACGCCGCAGCTGCGGCGCTGCTGGCGGCGGCAGAACGGCTTGGCTTATCGGGGAATGTTTGGCGGCAGTATCTGCTGTACCTGCTGTGCCGCGGCAACAACATCGCTGCGACGGCCATCGAGGACTGCGGTTCCTACGGGGCAGGGCTGCTGCGGGCTCTGCAGAAGGATATGCATTTGCTGCGGCCTTACTTGCAGGCTAAGCCCTCCGATTTCCGCTTCGACGCCTTCTTGGACGACTACGAGCCTGCTGCTCCGAAGGAATATGAGTTCTTGCAGGCCTTGACAGAGGCCATGGAAGGGGCCGACGCGGCGCAGATGGCCGAAGCCCTGCTCCATCACTACAAGGCCTACGGCCGGGGCGATATGGCCCGGTATATGGCCTTTTACCTGCTGCCGTCAGGGGAGCTGAAGGGAATCGAGACATTCCGCCATCGCGAATGGGACGACCTCATCGGCTACGCCGTACAGAAGGAAAAGCTCCTGCGCAATACGGTCAATTTCATCGAAGGGCGGCAGGCCAACAACGTCCTCCTGACGGGCGCCCGCGGCACGGGGAAATCGACGGCCGTCAAGGCCTTGGTGTACAAATTTCACAAGGAGGGCCTGCGCCTCGTCCAGGTCGAGCGGGGGCAGATGAAGAAGCTGCCGCCTCTCATGGAGCATCTCAGCGCCATCAAGAGCAAGAAGTTTATCCTCTTTTTCGACGACCTGTCCTTTGATGAAGATGAAAAGGAATACAAATACCTGAAATCGGTCATCGACGGCGGCATTATCCCCCAGCCGGATAACGTGGTCATCTACGCCACGTCCAACCGCCGCCACCTGCTCAAGGAAACGTGGCGCGACCGGCGCGACGATCTGGACGAGGTATACCGCGACGACAGCCAGAACGAATCCATTTCCTTGTCGGATCGCTTCGGCCTCATCATCCACTACGCCGCGCCGACGCAGGACGAGTATCTGCAGATCATCGACCACGAGCTGCGCAAGGCCGGCGTCGCCCTGGAGGCTCACGAGCTGCGCATCCTGGGACTGCGCTGGGAAATGGAACATTCGGGCCGCAACGGCCGCATCGCCCGCCAGTTCGTCCGCTGGTATCTTGGAAATCAAACATAAAATAAACGTTTTACTTAACAAATGCAACGTTTAACTTTGATTTTTTAAGAAAAATGCAAGTAAAATGTATTGACAAATGGGACGGCATTTTGTAGAATAAGTTCAAGTTCTTCAGAAGGATGTCCTTCTGAGGGCGACATATATGAAATCTGATGATGGGAAAGAGTAATTGCCTCAGTCAATTCACAGAGAGCCGGCGGGCGGTGCGAGCCGGTAATTGCAGGGCCGTGAAAATCATCCCGGAAGAGGAGCGCTGAAGTACGTATTAAGCGCTGACGATTTTTCCACGTTATAGGAAACGCGTATGTTGGTACGTTGTAGAGAGCCTGGGTCCAGTAATGGATTCGGGAATCAGGGTGGTATCGCGGAGTTCAATCCGTCCCTCAGTGAGGGACGGATTTTTTTATTTCCCTCTTGCAGTATTCTCTAAAGGCCAACGAAATCATTACTTGTTACATACAAAAGGAGAGATGTTCAAATGGCAAAGGTATTTTATGATCAGGACGTAAATTGGGATGTCATGCACGGTAAAAAGGTAGCCATCGTCGGCTACGGCAGCCAGGGCCACGCTCACGCGCTGAACCTGAAGGAAAGCGGCGTCGACGTTGTCGTCGGCTTGTATGAAGGCAGCAAATCTGCTGAAAAAGCGAAAGCCGCAGGCCTGGAAGTCAAGACGGTGGCCGAAGCGGTCAAGGAAGCGGACATCACGATGATCCTTATTCCCGACGAAAAGCAGGCCGACGTATACAACGCCGAAATCGGGCCGAACTTGAAATCCGGCAGCGCCCTGGCCTTTGCCCACGGCTTCAACATCCACTTTAAGCAGATCGTGCCGCCGGCCGACGTCGACGTGTTTATGGTAGCGCCGAAGGGGCCGGGCCATCTCGTACGCCGTACCTTCGTCGAAGGCGGCGGCGTTCCCGACGTATTCGCCGTCGAACAGGACGCGACGGGCCAGTGCTTTGACATCGCTCTTGCTTATGCCCGCGGCATCGGCGGCACCCGGGCCGGCGTCATCCAGACGACCTTCCAGGAAGAAACGGAAACGGACTTGTTCGGCGAACAGGCCGTCCTCTGCGGCGGTATCTGCCAGCTCATCACCAACGGCTTCGAAACCCTCGTCGCCGCAGGCTATCAGCCGGAAATCGCCTACTTTGAAACGTTCCACGAAATGAAGCTCATCGTCGACCTCATGTACGAAGGCGGCATGGCCAAGATGCGCAAGTCCATCAGCGACACGGCGGAATACGGCGATTACACGGCAGGCCCGAAGGTCATCCCGGCCGAATCGAAGGCGGCTATGCAGAAGATCCTGAGCGACATCCAGGACGGCACCTTCGCCAAGGACTGGCTCCTGGAAAACAAGGCCGGCGGCCGGGCTCACTTCATGGCGATGCGCCGCCAGCACGCGGAACACCCGATCGAACAGGTCGGCGCGAAGCTGCGCGACATGATGCCGTGGCTTCATGAAAACGACACCAACGACTAATCATTCCAATACATAGAAAAGAGGGTATGTGCCTATGAAAATGACCGGAGCACAAGCGATCATCGAAAGCTTGAAACGTGAACAAGTACAAGTCGTCTTCGGCTATCCCGGCGGATCTGTTCTGACCTTGTACGATGAATTATACAAAGCCAAATTTCCCCATATTTTAACGGGCCACGAACAGGGCGCCGTCCACGCCGCCGATGGCTACGCCAGGGCGACGGGCAAGGCGGGCGTATGCTTCGCCACGTCGGGCCCCGGCGTGTGCAACATGGTCACGGGCATTGCGACGGCCAACATGGACTCTATCCCTCTCGTCGTCATCAGCGGACAGGTCGCGACGACCCTCATCGGCCGCGACTCCTTCCAGGAAGCCGACATTTCGGGGATCACGACGCCGATTACGAAGCACAACTACCTGGTAAAGAACGTCAAGGATCTGCCCCGGGTGCTGCGGGAAGCCTTTTACATCGCCACGACGGGCCGGCCCGGCCCGGTCCTCGTCGACGTAGCCAAGGACGTATTCGACGCCGAGTTCGACTATGAATATCCCGAAATGGTAGAGCTGCGGGGCTACAGCGGCGTATACACGGGGCAGGCCTACGACATCGACCGCACCGTAGCGGCGCTGGAACAGGCGAAGCGCCCCGTCCTCCTGACGGGCGGCGGCATCATCCTCGCCGATATGGTCGCTCCCCTGTGGGACGTCGTCCAGAAGACGCAGGTGCCGGTTATTACGTCCCTCATGGGCAAGGGGGCCGTGCCCGATTCGTACGACGCCCATCTGGGCATGGTAGGCATGCACGGCTCGTATGCCGCCAACATGGCTGTGACAAAGTGCGACCTGCTCATTGCCGTCGGTACGCGGTTTGACGACCGCATTACCGGTGACGTGGAAAACTTTGCGCCCAACGCCCAGATCGTCCATTTCGACATCGACAAGGTAGAAATCAACAAGATCGTCCATGCCGATATCAGCGTCAACGGCGACCTTCGCTGGTCCCTGCCGCTGTTTGCCGAAAAGGTAGGGCAAAGCGGCGTCGATTTCGCAGCCCAGTTTGCCGACTGGCGGAAAGAGGTCCTGGCCATGAACGAGGCCCATCCCTTTGCGACGCGGGATCTTCCCGATGCCGTATCGCCGCAGAAGCTGTTCGAAGCTGTCAACAGCCGTTTGGGCGCAGACGACTTCGTCGTTACCGACGTAGGCCAGCATCAGATGTGGGCCGCCCAGTTCTGTGATATTTCCAAGCCTCGTCACTTCATTACCTCCGGCGGCCTGGGGACCATGGGCTACGGCCTGCCGGCTGCCATGGGGGCCAAGCTGGGATGCTCCGGCTCGACGGTCGTGCTGTTTACCGGCGACGGCAGCATCATGATGAACTGCCAGGAATTTGCGACGCTCCATAAATACGGCGTCGACGTCAAGGTCGTCGTCCTGCACAACAGCGTCCTCGGCATGGTAAACCAGTGGCAGCGCCTGTTTTACGGCCAGCATTATTCCCAGTCGGTCATCGCCGACAACCCGGATATTACGGCCGTATCGGGAGCCATGGGCGTACCAGGGCGGACCGTCCGCAAGCCCGAAGAACTGGCCCAGGGCTTGGACTGGCTCTTTGCCGCTGAAGGAGCGGCGCTGCTGGACGTCTGCATTCCGGCCGATGAAAACGTATATCCCATGGTGCCGGGCGGCAAGCGCCTGGACGAAATGGTCTTAGGAGGAGAAGCACAATGATGAGACAGCACTTGGCTATTTTAGCCGACAATAAACCGGGCGTACTCACCCACGTGGCCGGCCTCATCAGCCGCCGGGCCATCAATATCGAATGCATCAACGCCGGCTATACGGAAGAGCCGGACGTGACGCGCATCAACATCGTCGTCTCCGTCGAAAACCGCTGGGAGCTCGACCAGGCCGTCAACCAGCTGGCGAAGCTCATCGACGTCATCAAGGTCGTCAACCTGGACGACGCGCCTCTCGTCAGCTACGAGCTGGCTATGATAAAAATTAAATGCGACACGCCGGCGGCGCGGGACGAGCTGACCAATATTGCCAACTTGTTTCACGCCAAGGTCGTCGACGTACAGCGCGATTCCCTGATCTTCCGTCTGACGGGACGGGAGGACCATATCGAAGCGCTGCTGCGGATGCTCGACGACTACGAGGTCATTGAAATTGCCAGAACAGGTCAGATTTCCTTGTCCCGCGGCGTCATCCCCGTCAAGCATATGCGCATGAGATAATATACCCTATATACGAAAGGATAGTTGATATGAGAAGCGACGTAGTAAAAAAAGGAAGCACCCGTACGGCCCACCGCACCTTGTTTCACGCTATGGGCTACAGCGACGAAGACTTGCAGAAGCCGTTGATCGGCGTGGTCAACGCCTTTAACGAAATCATTCCCGGCCACATGCACCTGCGGGAAATCGCCGAAGCCGTCAAGCTGGGCATCGCTGCCGCCGGCGGCACGCCTATCGAATTTCCGGCCATCGGTATCTGCGACGGCATCGCCATGGGCCACGACGGCATGAAATACCCGCTTGCCAGCCGCGAGCTCATCTGCGATTCCATCGAAGCCGTTGCCAACGGCCACGCCTTCGACGGCCTGGTCATGATTCCCAACTGCGATAAAATTGTGCCGGGCATGCTCATGGCAGCCGGGCGCATCAATATCCCGACAGTCGTCGTCAGCGGCGGCCCCATGCTGGCCGGACGCCACAAGGGGAAGGATATCAGCGTCAGCACCATGTTCGAAGCAGCCGGCAAGGTCGAATCGGGCCAGATGACGCCGGAAGAAATGCACCTCATGGAACACGAAGCCTGCCCGGGCTGCGGCTCCTGCGCCGGCATCTTCACGGCCAACACGATGAACTGCATGACCGAAGTCCTGGGCATGGGCCTTCCCGGCAACGGTACCATTCCGGCGGCGTATTTCGGAGCCCGCCGTATGCTGGCCAAGAAGGCCGGGGCCGTCGTCATGGAGCTGGTGAAGAAAAATATCTGCCCGCGGGACATCATGACGATGGAATCCTTTGAAAACGCCATCGCCGTCGACATGGCCATCGGCGGCTCGACCAATACGGTCCTCCACCTGCCGGCTATCGCCCATGAAGCGGGCCTCGACCTGCCGCTGCAGAAGTTCGACGAAATCAGCCGCAAGGCGGCATACATCTGCAAGATGAGCCCCGGCGGCACATACCACATGCAGGACTTGAACGAAGCTGGCGGCATCAGCGCCGTCATGAAGGAGCTGACGAAGCTGGGCATCATCCATACGGAAGCCAGAACCGTGACGGGAACCATAGGCGAACGCATTGCCCAAGCGGACATCGAACGGCCTGACGTCATCCACAGCGTAGATAACGCCTACATGAACCGCGGCGGCATCGCCATCCTGTCGGGCAACCTGGCTCCCGACGGAGCGGTCATCAAGGAAAGCGCCGTCGAACTGGATTTGTTGGTTTATAAAGGTACGGCCAAGTGCTATGACTCGGAAGAAGAAGCCATCGAAGCGATTATTGGCGGCGACATCAAGGAAGGAAACGTCGTGGTCATCCGCTACGAAGGGCCGAAGGGCGGCCCGGGGATGCGGGAAATGCTCAACCCGACGGCAGTCATTACGGGCATGGGCCTGAAAGTCGCCCTGATTACGGACGGCCGGTTCAGCGGAGCCAGCCGCGGTGCGTGCATCGGGCACATTTCGCCGGAAGCGATGGAAGGGGGACCCATCGCGCTCATCGAAGACGGCGATATGATTTCCATCGACATTCCGAACCGCAAGCTGGAGCTGCTGGTCAGCGACGAAGAGCTGGCGGCCCGCAAGGCGGCCTGGAAGCAGCCGGAACCGAAGGTCAAGACGGGATACTTGTCTCGTTACGCCCGCCTGGTTACGTCGGCTAATACGGGCGCTGTATTGAAATAATTCATTTCTTTGCAGGATACAGGATATACGACAAGCCCCGATGTTCGGATGCCGGGGCTTTGTTGTAGGCAATATACATAGATGATCTGTACGTTAGGAATGATGGGGGAGCGAATCCTGCAGGGCCCGGCGCAGGTGCCCGATGAACAGCAGGCATTCTTCCGACAGCAGGGCGTCTTTCCGCTGCAGATAGCCGACGCAGAGATTCCACGGAACGTCCAGGGGGACAGGGACGATATCCGGCGGAATGAAGCCCTCGCTCAGGCAGCCCGTGCCGAGGCAGTAGCTGTCCGTGTGGACGATGAGGTAGTTCATCGTCGCCCGGTCTTCGATGAAGATTTGGCGGGACGCGCGGCGGAGAGTGAAATAGCTTTCCGTAATATCGAGAAGCGTATCGTCCTTGCGAAAGGTGATATAGGGGTAAGGCGCGAGCTGCTCCGGACGCAGGGAAGCAAAGCTCGACAGGGGATGATGTCTGCTGATGATGACGTGCTCCGGCAGCGTCGCCAGCTGGGTGAAGACCAGGCCGTGAGCGGCCAGCTTGCGCTCCAGTACGGCCTGGTTGAGGGATGAGGCACACAGGATGCCGACGGATGCCGCGCCGGAGCCGACTTGTTCGACGACGTCCGTTCCCTTTCCTTCACGCAGGGCGATTTCATAAGAACGATCGGCTACCTCGCTGATCAAGGCGGCCAGAGCCGGCGTAACGAAATGGTAATGCTGCGAGGCGACGGTCAATTTCAACGGCGTCGGCTCGTGCTTGCCGGCAAAACGACTGCGCACGGCGTCGGCCTGCTCGACGAGGAGACGGGCGTACGACGCCAGCTCCTTGCCTTCCGGCGTAAAGTCTACGCCGCGGTTCGTCCGCTTTAAAATCGTGATGCCCAGCTCTTTTTCCAGCTCGCGCACGGCCTTTGTAATGCTCGGCTGGGTGACGAAGAGGCGTTTCGCCGCTTCCGTGAGGGAACGGCACCTTTCGATTTCCATGATATAACGACATTGCTGCAAGGTCATACGCTTCATCCTTTCAGTTTGCTGATATAACTTCATTCTATGGCCAGGCATGAATAATGTCAAATTTCTTTTTACCCTGTCTTATGGTATGCTTGTAGTACAGACAGGCAAAGGAGGATGGAGGAATATGGAGTATATCGTTCGTCCCTATCGGCGCGGCGAAGAGCAGTACGTCGCCGACGCGCATTGCCGGCTGTATCCGGCCGAATACGGCTGGGGGCCGGCTTTTACGGAGTATGCTGCAAAGATCGCCGTGGATTTTGCCGGCGCGCAGCAGGAGGGGGAAGCCCTTTGGGTAGCCGAGTGCGGCGGCAGGCTGATCGGCAGCGTCATGCTTTGCCAGAGCGGCGAGGCCGGCGAAGGGCAGGTTCGGCTGTTTTTAGTGGAGCCGGACTACCGGCGCTGCGGCGTCGGATCGGCTTTGATGAAGACAGTGTTAGACAAGGCAAAGGAACTGGGCTGTACCCGCCTCATGCTCTGGTCGGCAGAGCCCCTGACCGACGCGATACGCCTGTACGAGAGGGCAGGATTTCATATAACGGAACGAGTGAAAAATACGGAATGGCGTCCTGACGGAGACCTGGTATACGAAATAAAGATGGTCAAGGAGTGTCTGTAAGACGCCGTGAGAAGGGGAGTGACCTATGGAACTGATAGCATTTTTATCGTATACCTTCGTCATGGCCTTCACGCCGGGGCCTAATAACCTCATGGCTATGTCCGAAAGCCGGCGTCTCGGCTTTCGCGGCGCGGCGCCTCTGCTGTGGGGGCTGTTCGTCAGCTTTTTTATCTTAAACGGCGTGATTTACGGATGTATCCATTCGCTGCAGGCGGCCCTGCCGTGGATAGAAATTCCCTTAAAGGCCGTCGGCTCGGCGTATATCTTATTTTTGACCTATAAGATGTTCGCGCCGTCGGCAGGCGGCGGCAGCGGCAAGGCCGTCGACAAGGGGAAACGGTTTCTGGCCGGCATGCTGCTGAACTTTACGAATGTCAAGGTCATGATCTTCCTGCTCATCGGCTACACGTCGTTTCTCCTGCCCGTATATACGAGCGAAGGCCTCATCGTCGGCCTGGGAATCGTCATGTGCCTGGCCTGCGCGGCGTCCAATGTCGTCTGGGCCTTGGCCGGGGCGGCGCTGGACCGTTTCTTTAAAAACTACGAACGCCTTTTAAACTGGATATTGGCGGCTCTCCTCGTCTTTTCCGTCATAGAAATATGGCTGTAGACAGGGATGCCGCAGTATGGGAATACCCCGACAGATTGCGTGAAGACAAGCTGTCGGGGTATTTCTATGCCCTTCGGCTGTCTGGTCATGGCGATGACCTCAGAGGGAGCGAAGTGAATTTGGGACAATAAAAATGCTCGCATCGTATTTTAAACGATAAAACATAGGCATTAGACATAATAAGAAACGAGGTGTAAACTAAAGTTATCCTAAAGGGAATAAAAAATCAAAAGTCTTATTTTTAGGATTACTAGCATGGTTTCTTAAATGTTTATTTAAAGGAGAGAGATTCGATGATGAAAAACGTAACGGCTACTATCGTAGTATGTCTGATGAGCACGTCTGCCTTTGCCGCTGCGCCGGCCTTTGATTCGCCGGAACAGGAAACGGCCCATTACCAGCAGGAACGGGCAAGACAGGCCTTTGCCGAACGATACGACAACCAGACGGCGTTAGAAAGCGCGTCGTATTACGCCGCGCCGGCCTTCGATTCGCCGGAGCAGGAAGCAGCCTATTATGACCGGGTTGCCGAACGGGAAGCCTTTGAAGCGTTGTTTCATCAGCCCAGCTACAATTAATTGGCGCCAGACAGATGGAACCTTGCCGATCTGTAAAAATGCTTGCGCCGTATTTCTTTTTATTTGAAACAAGCATTAGCCCCGTTGTCATGAAAGGGATACAATATCGGTAGAGGCAAGGCGCCGGACGGCGACTGCTTGCCATATACATAACGTTTTGTATTAACCTGTAATAAAATGAGGAGGAGCTTGCTATGCGTGAGGGATTCACATATACGCGGCGGGAGTTTTTGAAAAAAGCCGGATTAGCCGGCGGCGCCATGGTCATGGCCAATGTAGCCGGCGGCATCCCGTCGGCTGCGGCGGCGATGGAAGAAGAGAAGGGCGCTGCGGACGAATTATTGAAGGGAGTCTGCGACATCCACATCCATGCCGCGCCGGACGTGCGGGAGCGGTGCATCAATGAGTTTGATTTCGCCTGCAAGGCCAAGAAGCTGGGCTATCGGGCCGTCATGTACAAGTCGAACGAATGGAGCTGCCACGACCGGGCCTATCTCATCCGCCAGTCCCTGCCGGATTTTGAAGTGTTCGGCAGCTTCTGCATGAATTACGCCGTCGGCGACAAAATCAACGTCCACGCGGCGAAGATGGCCGTGGAAACGACGGGGCACTGCTGCAAATGCATCTGGATGCCGACGATGGCCGCCGTATATCCTAACGCCGTCGAAGGCCGCAGAGGACAGGGGATTCCCGTTGTCCAGGACGGCAAGGTCCTGCCGGAGGTCGTGCAGGTCATGGAAATCTGCGCCGACTACGACATCATCTTTGCGACGGGCCATTCGTCGCCTCAGGAGAGCCTGCTCATGGCGGCTAAGGCTAAGGAAGTGGGCGTACATAAATTCGTCGTCACCCATGGCAACTCCCTGATTTGGCGCATGACGGCCGATGACATCAAGCGCTGTGTCGAGCTGGGCGCGTACATCGAAATCTGTTATCTGCCCCGCGTATGGGGAGCCGGCACGGCCATGAGCCAGTACGAACGGGAGTCGGCTCGGGATTTTCTGGATTACGTTTCCGTCGCGCCGGAGCGGAGCTTTATTTCTACCGACATGGGACAGGAGAACATGCCCGACCCGTCGGAAGGGATGCGGGCCTGCATCGGCGAGCTGCTGGACGGCGGCGTGTCCCAGCGTGTCGTCGATACGCTGGTGCGTCATAATCCGGCGCACTTACTCGGACTGGAGGGATAGACAGATGGCGATGAACCGAAGAGATTTTCTCAAAAGCGCGGCCCTGACCGTCGCCGCCGGCATGGTCATGGGGCCGACGGCCTTGGCCAAGGATAAGGCGGGAAGCGATGCGGAAGACGGCAAAGACATATTGAACTACAATCCTAAGATGAAGTACCGGCCTATGGGCCAGACCGGCGTCAAGGTATCGGCTTTGGGATTCGGCATGCTGCGCCTGCCCATGCTGGCCGACGGCAAGACCGTCGACATGAACCAGTCCGTCGATATGGTCCATCGGGCCATCGACGGCGGCGTCAACTACATCGACACGGGGCGGGTGTATCTGGGCGGACAGAGCGAGCTGGCCGTAGGCAAGGCCCTGGCTAAGGGCTGGCGCAACCGGGTGTACGTCACGTCGAAGTCGCCGTGGTGGATTATGGAGTCGCCCGACGATTTTGAAAGGATGTTTGACGAATCGCGGCAGGCTATCGGCACGGACGTCATCGACTTTTACCATATCCATATGATCATGCACCGCGGCTGGAAGGAAAAGGTCATTCCCTTCGGCCTTATTGAAAAGATAGAAAAGCTGAAAGCTCAGGGAAAAATCCGCTTCATGGGATTTTCCTTCCATGACCGGCTGGGGCTGTTTAAGGAGGTCGTCGAGGCGGCGGACTGGGATTTCTGCCTTATTCAGCACAATTATCTGGACTATGAATACGAGGCCGGCGTATTGGGGCCGAAATACGCGGCGGCAAACGGCATGGGCCTGGCCGTCATGAAGCCGGCGCGGACGGGCTTTTTGGCGAACCTTCCTGAGTCCATGCGCGAGGCCCTGGCCTCGACGGGCATCCATAAGCCCGACAACGAATGGGCCTTGGATTACTTGTGGGATATTCCTGAAGTCAGCGTCGCCGTCAGCGGCATGGGCTCTATGAAGGACGTAGAAGCGAACCTGCAGTACGCTGCAAAGGCCAAACCCAACATGCTGACGCCGGACGAACGGGAAGCCCTGGGGCGGGCGATCCGGGCCTACCGCGAAACGCCGGGTCATATCGACTGCACGGGCTGTTATCAATGTATTCCTTGTCCGGAAAACGTAGCCATCGGCTATATCTTTGCCTACGTGTACAACAACTATTTGCTCCACAAGGATTTAAAACGGGCCATGTTCGACTACACGACGTCCATGTCGCCGATCCAGCGCGGCGACCCGGCTTCGTCCTGTACGAACTGCGGCCAATGCCTGGCCAAGTGCCCGCAGGGATTGGATATTCCAGCCTTGTTAAAACGAGTCGAAGGGGCCTTTGGAAAATAGGATGCAATAAAAAAATCGGAGTCAGACGAAAGTGTCTGCTCCGATTTTTTGTCGTGTTATTGCGTTACGGGGATAGGCAGTTCGTTGGTAATGATCTTTGCCCCGCCTTCGGTCGTCTTGACGTCCAGCTTGGAAATGCTGCCGCGGACGGCTTCGATGTCCGTAGGAATCCGCTTGTACGGCAGTTTGGCCAGGACTTCGTCCATGGCCTTCCCTAAGATTTCGTAAGGATTGTTGAGGATAGACGCCGATTCCCGTTCGCGGCCGCGGGAGCTGTAGCTCTTCAGCGTGTCCTGCTGGCGGTCGTAGGCGTAGACCGAGAGGTAATAGGCGCAGTCCGTCACGATTTCGCCGTCGAAGCGGAAGAAGAATTGATACTGCCGCCAATACCAGGTCTGGACGACGGGAACGACGACGATGTCGGCGTTGTATTTTTCCGATAAAGCCCGCATGGCGTCGATGGTAATGCCGTCGGGAGCGAGCTGTTCCTGCGCCTCTACGCGGTCCCAGTAGGGGATGCGGAACGGTTCTCTCAGCCGTTTCAGCATGTACTGCGCTTCGGCTCCCCGCTGCGTCGTAGATACGATGAGGGCCGTGCGCATGTTGTCAAAGCGCGGCTCGCTGTCAGCGGCGAAGGCTGACGCCGTCATAGTGAACAATGCCAGGATGAGAAGCAGGAACTTTTTCATAGGAAAGACCTCCTATCAGAAATTACCGGTGTCGTTTAAGAGGGGACGCACATTGTCGGCCCGGGGAATATACCGTTCCAGCGTAGCCAGCATGGCGTCCTTATCCATCGGCAGGGTGCCGCCGACGGGGACAAGGTTGGACACGTGATTGCTGCGGAAAATGCAGGGATTTTTCATGTCCGTATGGCTCAGAATCATATGGAGCTCTTCGAGGAAGCCCCGGGCCGTGAGAGGCGTAAACTTGCCTGTGACGACTTCTTCGTACAGCGGCACGTTGCCGGGGATGATGAGGGTCAGGGCGCTGAGCATGGTCGGGTTGATGGCCGATACGACTTCTGCCGTATGGAGGGCGTGCTCCTTTGTCCGCTCCTTGCCGCCCAGGCCGATGAGGATCATGGCCGACAGCTTCATGCCGGCGTCGAGGGCCTTTTTGCCGGCTTTGATAGTCAGCTCGCCTGTCGTGCCTTTCTTGACGTGGCGCAGGACTTCGTCGTCGCCGCTTTCGATGCCCATGTACACGATACCCAGGCCGGCTTCGCGCAGGCGCTTCAGGTCTTCCGGCGATTTGCGGTTCAGGTCGGCCGGCGTGGCGTAGGCCCCGATGCGGTTAATATTGGGGAACGTAGCATAGCATTTTTTCAGAATATGGATCAAATCGTCCGTCGGCAGGACGAGGGCGTCGCCGTCGGCGAGGAAGACGCGGCGCACGAAGGGGTAGGCCTGGGCGGCCCGCTCGATAATGCCGTCGATTTCCTCGAGGGAACGGACGCGGTATTTGGAATCTTTGTACATCGCACAGAACGTGCACATATTATGGGAACAGCCGATAGTCACCCGCAGGATAAAGCTGCGCGCTTCGCTGGGCGGCCGGAATACGAGGCCTTCTGCGTTATCAATCATCATATAAGCAAACCATCCTTTCTCATGTATATTATACACAATTATACGCATATAAGTAAAATTTTCAAATAGTTTTTTCGGGCTGGCCATGGCAGGAAATGGCAGGGACAAAGAATCACGCTTCCCAAAGACAGCTATGCAAATTTGTAATCGTACCGCCCCTTTGAAGCCTTTGCGTTATATGATATAATAAAAATGATATTTCTTTTTAATACTATTTGCTTTTTGAGCGGAGGTGACTGTTTCCTTCGGGAAACGCTGTACTTGGATTATTTTGAGATAACTTTCAACATCATTTTGATTTTAGCCTTAGTCATGCTGAACGGTTTCTTCGTAGCGTCGGAGTTTTCCATCGTCAAGATGCGTCCGTCGCGAGTCGATACGCTGCTTAAGGAAGGGAATAAGAGCGCCGTATACGCCCGCACGGTGACAGAGCATTTAGACGCCTACCTGTCGGTGACGCAGCTGGGGATTACCCTGGCCTCCCTGGGGCTGGGCTGGATCGGCGAGCCTGCTGTGGCCAAGATGCTGGCGCCGGTGTTTCATTTTTTCCAGGTGCCCGTACAGCTGGAGCACACGCTGGCTTTTATCGTCGGCTTTTCTCTGATTACGGCCCTGCACATCGTATTGGGTGAGCTGGTGCCGAAATCCCTGTCGATTCAGAAGACCGAAGCCGTGGTGTTGTTCGTATCGCGCCCGCTGATTTGGTTTAACAAGCTCATGTACCCGACCGTCTGGACGCTGAACCATATTGCCAACTGGACGCTGCGCCGCATGGGCATACAGGCTGCCAGCGAGGCGGAAGAAGCTCATAACGAAGAAGAAATCCGCATTTTGATGAAGGAAAGCTATAAATACGGCTATATCGACAGAAGCGAGCTGACCTATCTCGACAACGTCTTCGATTTTTCCGACCGCAGCGCCGGCGAGATCATGGTGCCCCGTACGGATATGGTCTGCCTGTATCTGGACGACAGCTTCGACGACTGCGTCGAGACGGCCCTGAACGAGCGCATGACCCGCTACCCTATCTGCGACGGCGACAAGGATCACATTATCGGGTTCCTGCACATCAAGGACTTGCTGCGGTCCTTAAAGGACGGGAAAAAATCGGACTTGCGGACCTTGGCCCGCGACGTGCTGGAAGTGCCGGTCTTCATGCCTATCAGCAAGCTCCTGCGCCAGCTCCAGAAGGAACGGAAGCAGCTGGCTGTCCTCATCGACGAGTACGGCGGTACGGCCGGCATGGTGACGATCGAAGATATCCTGGAAGAGCTCGTCGGCGATATTCAGGACGAATTTGACGAGGAACGGCCGGAGGTAGAGGAAAAGACCGATAAGATCTACTCCGTCGATGGCAAGATGCTGCTGGAAGACGTAAACGACTTGTTCGAGCTGGAGCTGGAAGACCAGCAGTGCGATACTATCGGCGGCTGGGTCTACACGCAGCTCAACACGCAGCCCGAAGCCGGCCAGATGGTCAAGCTGCCCAAGGCGGAAATTTACGTGGAAGAAGTGGAAAATCTCCGCATTACGCGCTTGAAGATCAAGCTGCTGAGCGAGCTGGACGACGTCAGCCAGGATATGCTCGACGAGCAGCTGAACAAGGATTGACGGGCCTCCGCCCTTCGGCGCTGCCGGATAGATGATACGTTTTACTGACTTTAAAATATAAAGTTAAGCGATTAATTTATTTAGTAAACTTCGTAAAATTTTAAAAATGTATTGACTTTGAAGGATTTAAGCGTATAATAGGCTTCAACGAATACAAAACAGTGTTGATTGGGAATAGTACTGCTGCCGCAGAAATTACAGAGAACCGGCCGTATGCTGAGAGGCGGGATGGAAGCGCTGCAGGAAGTCGCCCAGGAGCAGCTGCCCGAACGCTTATCCTTCAAGTTAGTAGACGCAGCCGGCAGGCATCCGTTATCATGCCGGGCATTGAATGGAGTTTCCGGAGATGCCGACGAGGGGGCCTTTTGGGCAACGAGAGTGGTACCGCAGAGTATATGATACTTTGTCTCTTTTTTGAGGCAAAGTATTTTTTTTTTCGCCAATCGCCGTTTTGCTGTTCGTTATACGTAAGATAGGGGTAAAGAAAGGGGTTTTTTGTATGATGAAATGGATTGGAATGCTGAGTGGATTTGTAGGGCGGTATTTGACGTATATCGTCTTCCTCGTCGTCGTTTGGGCCTACTTCATGCCCGGCGCGTTTTTATGGTCTGTACCCCATACGGTCACGCTTCTCGGCATCATCATGTTCGGCATGGGCATGACCCTGCACGCCAGGGATTTCAAGCTGGTCATCCAGCGGCCGAAGGAAGTGCTCATCGGCTGCACGGCTCACTACACGATTATGCCTATCGTGGCTTACGCCCTGGTGCTGGCCTTTGACCTGACACCGGAGCTGGCTGTCGGCATGGTATTGCTCGGCTCCTGCCCCAGCGGCACGGCGTCCAACGTCATGAGCTTTCTGGCCAAGGGCGATGTCCCTCTGGCCGTATCGATTACGACAGTTTCGACGCTGCTGGCGCCGATTATGATGCCCTTTATCGTCTGGGCCCTGGCAGGCCAGTGGGTCGAAGTCTCGTTCCTGGCCATGGCCATGACGGTCATGAAGGTTATCCTCGTGCCGCTGGCCGCCGGCCTGATCGTTCACAAAATCATCGGTGAAAAGCATATCGCTTCGTTGTCCAAGGTATTGGTCCTCGTTTCGGCCTTCGGCGTGCTGACTATCGTCGGCGGCGTCATCGCCGTCAACGGCGCAAAGATTTTGGAATTGGGCTTCTTTATGGTTCTCATCGTATTGGCTCATAACCTGTTCGGCTTCGGCATCGGCTACTTCGTCACGGGCAAGCTGGGACTGGGACAGCGGCAGCGCCATTCTGTTACGCTGGAAGTGGGTATGCAGAACGACGCCCTGGCTATTTCCCTCGTGTCGGTATTCTTCGCTCCGGCCGTGGCGATTCCCGCAGCCATCGGCGCGGCTATTCATCAGGTCACGGGTTCCATTTTGGCTGGTATCTTTGCCCGCAGGATGGACGCTATAGAAGCGCGGAAGGCCGCCGTAGCGGAAGCCGTACCGGCTCCGGCTCACCATTAAGCTGCTGTATTATAGAATATAATATTATATGACGTAAAAAACAGCGTATGTCCGATGAAAAGGGGAGCGGACATACGCTGTTTTGCATATCTTATTTTCTGAAGCTTTTGTATACTACGCTGGCAATAAAGAGCAGTCCGGCGTAGCCGATGGCCGGATAGAGGACGGCGACTAAGCGGCCGAAGGAAAAGAGGCTGACGACGTAGGTAAACAGGGCGACGGCGACGGCAAAGGCGACGTTGCCCTTCTTTCCCCAGCGGGTGACGCGGCTGCAGATGGACCACATCATGACGGACGACGAAGAAAAAATACCCAAGAGCAGCGTGATGGAAAAGGCCGTGCCCAGCAGGGGATGGAGCTTTTGCGCCAGGTACAGGACGGGGACGTCCAGCCCTGCGGCGGCGCTGCTGTTCAGCAGGATGGCCGTGGTCATGACGGCGATGCAGAGGATGACGACGAAGGCTCCCAGGAACGCGCCGGCCCGCAGCTCTTGCTTGGATGAGGCGGAGACGCCCAGACGGGTGAAGTACATGCTGGGCGGAAAAAAATTCAGGCTCAGGTGCAGGACGGCGCTCAGAAACCAGTTGGGGGCCGCCTGATAGGGGGCGAGAGCCGATTCGTACTCTCCTATGCGGGAAAATTGGCCGTAATCGACGGCGATTGCGCCGCAGCCTATGCTCAAGGAAAAGACGATGATGACCGGCCCGATAGAGGAAATAACCTGGATGAGGCGCTCAAAGCCCATGAGATAGGCCGCTAGCAGCAGGGCTGTCATGACGGCGGAGCCGAGAGGCTGGGGCACGCGGTAATATTCGTATAAGGTCGCCCCCGCGCCGGCGACGAGAACCGGCATGAGCAGGATCAGCGTGGCGATGATGAGCCACGTATAGACGAGGCCGAGCCTTTGGCCGCAGAAAAATTGAAAATGATTAAAGCCCGGTTCTTTTTTGTGCTCGAAGCCTGTCCGCATCAGCAAGTAGGCCATTCCTAAAAAGCCGGCTAAATTGACGGCGACAGCCCCGTACCCATAGAGGCCGAAGCTGGCGTAAAACCGCAGCATTTCCTGGCCCGTAGCGAATCCGGAGCCGATGACCCAGGCGATGAAGGCTCCGGCGATGCGGATGCTGTTTCTGATGTCGAAGGTGCTGGCAGGCATGGGAATCCTCCTTTACATTACCGGGAAGGCCATTGTACTACGATGAGGAAGACTGTGGCCAGGATGCAGACGAAGCCGGCGAGCTCGACGGGATGGAAGGCCGTGCCCAGCCAGGCGGCGGAGACAACGGCGGCTGTCACCGGTTCCAGCGTACCGATGAGGGTGGATTTCATCGGGCCGACGAGGCGGATGCCCTGCACGAAGAGCGTAAAGGACAAAGCCGTGCCGACGAGGATGATAAAGGCGACGGTGAGCCAGCCGACGGCATCCAGCTCCGGCGTCATGCCCCAGGCCTGCACGCCCAGGCAGAGGGCGGAGCCGCCGATAATCATGCCGGCGGCGTTGACCGGCACGGCGCCCCACTGGATGGCCAGGCCCTGGGACAGGGTGGGGTAAGCGACGCAGCCGACGGCTCCGATGAGGCCCCACGTCAGCCCTTGGGGAGACAGGACCATCGTCGACGGGTTGCCGTTCGTCGCGACGAGGAATACGCCCAGAACGGCCAGGGCGACGGAGACGAGCTCGCGGGCCGACGGCCTGCGGCGGAAGCGGACGGCCAGGAAAAAGGACATGAGGACGACGTTGAGGGTCTGCAGTACCGTTGCCGTTGCCGAATTGGAATATTTGATGGCCGTCAAATAGGAATACTGGCAGAGCAGGAGTCCGAAAATCGACAGGAGGAGAAGATTGCGGAGACTGGCCGGGTCGTGAAACATGCCGTAAAAGGCAGCCCGCTGCTTCGGAAAAAACAGGACTAGGAGGACGACGCCGGCGGCGATCATGCGCAGCGCCGTAATCCAGGCCGAGTCGACGACGTAATGGGTGAAGAGATATTGACTGACCGTGCCGTTGACGCCCCAGGTGACGGCGCCGAGGACACAGTATAGAATGCCTTTGTAAAGAGCCGATAGAGCCATACTGTAACAAGCTTCCTTTCGTATGTATGTTTAATCAGTATAGCATACCTTGACGGAAACGGGAATAAACGACGCAAATTTCTTGACCTCTGCTAAGGGGCGTGCTACAATTCGTGTACTACACAGAAGGGGAGGATGACATCGTGCTGAGTCAACAGCTGCAAGTCTTTTTACAGGTCGCAGACAGCGGCAGCTTTTCCAAGGCTGCCCAGCGCCTTTTCGTAACGCCGGCGTCGGTCATGAAGCAGATCAACGCCTTGGAACGGCGATTGGGCCTTACGCTGCTGATACGGAACAATCAGGGCGTTTTGCTGACGGCGGCAGGCCGTTCCCTGTATGAAGACGGACGGAAGATGCGCGCCTATGCCGCCGATGCCGTGACCCGGGCGAAGAAGGCCGGCGGCCGGGACGGCGTGACGATCCGCGTCGGCTCTTCCCTGCTCAATCCCAGCAACGTACTGACGGACCTGTGGGCTCCGCTGCGCGAAACCTATGGGAACTATACGTTCCGCATCGTCCCCTATGAAGATACGAAGGAACAGATTCTGTCGGTCATCACTTCCCTGGGCGACCGCATCGACGTCTTAGTGGGCTCCTTCAACTCCCGCAGCATGCAGGCCAGGGCCAATTACCTGCCCTTGGGGACGTATCGGTTCTGCATCGCCCTTCCTGAAGGCCATCGCCTGGCGTCGCGGAAGACCCTGACGCTGGACGACCTTCACGGCGAGCGCGTCGTCATGGTAAAAAGCGGCGATACAGAGCAGATAGACGAGTTTCATCGCCTGCTGAAGCGGGAGCATCCCCAGATTATCATCGAAGAGGCAAGCTATTATTACGACGTCGATACGTTCAATCTCTGCGGGCAGCAGGGCTTGCCCCTCTTGACGCTGGACGCCTGGGCAGGCGTGCATCCCTCGCTGATTACGCTGCCCCTCGTCGATTTGGATTACGGCGTTTCCTACGGGATTTTGTACGCTAAGAAGCCGTCCGAGGCAGTGCGGGGATTTATCGGCATTATCAAGCGGCATATTGTCGGTTCTGAGGAATGATGCCTATTGCATACAATCAAAGGGGCTGTCGCCGAAGAAGAATTATCTCATCTTCGTGCGACAGCCCCTGGTTTATGGGCGAATGAAACTGCCTGTTTTCTGTAAAACTTAAAATCATAGGAGTAAAAGCTATGGTGAACAAGCGAACCCGTTATAGAATTGCGTCTTTTTTTTACGCAGGCCCCTTCCTAAATTGTCCATCATATGCAGGCTAGTCGTAGTTACAGCTTGTGGGTGATGCCTCTGTCCATAAATATGTTTTTCGACGATATGGAAAGGGGAATCCCGTACCAGACGTATTCCGGGCCGTATTCAGGCATTTGCCTCAGCGTTTGAGCGATAGAAAACATAATTCTGTTGTCTATGCGGTCATCTCCGGCCACGGAAACGGCGGAGCCGATGGCGATGCCTAAATCCATAAACGTATCGGCGCAGCGGCCGCCGGCGGCAGCGTTAGCTGCGCAGTTTTCAAAACCGCATTGCCCGCAGCGGCTCATGCCCCGGCGAATATGTTTGGCTCCAATGACGACGACTGCGCCGGCCTTGCGGACGCAATTTGCATCTCGGCCATACCAGGTCGGCATCTCAGCTCCCATATATTCTGTACCAAGCCGCTCCATTTCACAGGCAAGCTGTTCTTTTTCATCGCCAGTAAGAATGTATGTCAAAATAGAGTCTACGCCATGTCCTTTTGGAGCCGTTTGCGCCGCCGCACACATTCTTTTTGCCGTCGATAACAAGGCGTCCTTATAAATCTGCTCATGTTCGTACTTCATACATATCGTCTCCTTTCGGAAAATACTTACATGCATAGTGGGAATCTGCAGCCTGACTAGTCTGCGCCGTGCGTTATGTACTGCGCTGCTGAGAGAGATTAGGATTCCCCGAACTCTTCCAACCGGGCCAGGAGCTGCATCAGGGTTTCTATCTGCTCTGCTCCCATGTAAGCTTTCACGGCTCCTTGGGCTTCTTCCCACAACGAGGCTGCGTACTCCATAAGCGCGTCCCCGTCCTCTGTCAGCGACAATAGCTTATTGCGGCTTTTGGCAGGCGCTAAATTATGTATCAGACCGCGATCTGCAAGGGGCTTTATCGTACGGACCAGCGTCGTGCGTTCCAACCCCATTTCATCGGCCAACGCCGTAACGGTACAAGGCTGTATGCGGCTTAACGATTTCATCAAAGAAAATTGACTTGTTGTGAGCTGCGCTTTTGACAATGATTTGTCATAGAAATCGGATAAGACGCCGGCAGCGCGCCGCAGGTTGATACAAAAACAGGGACTTATGGAACGCTTCATGATTTCCTCCTAATCGTGTATATACACCATTGTATTTAATATATGGCTTTCTGTCAAGGCTATTACCATGTGGTTGACAACAAAAAATAAGGGCTGCCGCCGAAGATGAGCATCGTCTTCGTGCGGCTGCCCTTATTATCGTATAGGTATGTATAATTTGCTTATCGATACAGACTAAGGCTGTTTTGTTGACATGATTTACATGATTGAGCTTTACCGATACCGAAGTTATATGTAGCGCTCAATCGTGAACCTTATATGCTTTCAGCAGCATGTCGCCCATGCCCGGCGTTTCCGGGTCGTGGCTGCCCTTTCCCGTATCGAGGCTGCGCATCCGCGCCATGTCTTCGTCGGTCAGGGAAAAATCGAAGATGTCTATGTTGTCGGCCATGTGCTGGGGATTGGTCGATTTCGGCAGGACGACGAAGCCTTCCTGTACTTCGAAGCGCAGGATGATTTGGCCGGCTGTCTTATTGTACTTATGGGCCAGGGCCGTGACGAGGGGATGGGCGAGGAGGGCTTCGTCGCCGTGGCCTAAGGGGAAATAGGCTTCCAGCGCTGTTCCGCAGGCGTCTAATACTTCCCGCAGCTGCTTCTGCTGGAAGAAGGGGTTGCATTCGACTTGGTTTACTGCCGGCATCGTGTCGAACTGGGGGACGAAATGGTTCCAGATATTAGGCGTCATGTTGCTGACGCCGATGGATTTGATTTTTCCGGCTTTTTGCGCGTCTTCCATGGCTTTCCACGCGCCTGGCACGTCGCCGTAGGGCTGATGAATCAGGTACAGGTCTATGTGGTCGAGGCCCAATTTTTTCAGGGACGCGTCGATGCCCCTGCAGGCGGCGTCGTAGCCGTAATCCTGAAGCCAGAGCTTGCTGGTGACGAAGATTTCGTCGCGGGGGATGCCGCTGTCGCAGACGGCCCTGCCGACTTCGTCTTCGTTGAAATAGGCCGCCGCCGTGTCGATGTGGCGGTAGCCGAGATGCAGGGCCTTCGTCACGGCGTCGTAGGTGCTGCCGTCGTTGGGGATGAGAAATACGCCGAATCCGACGGCGGGGATAGTATTTCCATCATTTAACGTCAAGTAATCCATAAGAAATTTCTCCTTTGCTGAACATTCATCATGAGTTTAACCAATAGAATAACCGCCGTAAGGAACGACAGCTGATATGTACCCTCTTTACTGGATATCCCGGTGAGGAGGGTATCGGTGATTTACGACACAGACGCTATGTGCTGCATAGGAATTTGTCCGATAGACTTAGCTATATCGTCTGGGAAGTCTTTGATTGCTTGGGCGACCATAGCGTATTGGTCGTACTAGGTCAAACGGCGTTGATGCAGCTGCTGCGGCCGGCATAATCGCATGGCGGCGCTTACGCCGATGCCGGAAGGAGCTCCCGCTGCTAACGCCGTTTTCATGGCGCAGTGTCTCTTTATGATTCTGTGTGCGGGGCAAAGACGCTGAATTCGGAATGGTCTAATACCTGGTCGATTTTTTTGACGTCTTCTTCCGATAAGATAATATCTGCGGCCTCGGTATTTTCGCAAAGGTGGTTGGCTTTCGTCGTGCCGGGAATGGGGACGATACAGGGCTTTTTGCAGAGCATCCAGGCCAGGGAGATTTGCGCCGGCGTCGCGTCTTTTTCCACGCTTAGACCGGCGAGCAAATGGGTTAGCTCTTTGGCTTTCTGCGCTCCTTCTTCCGTGTACTGGGGCATCCAGCTGCGGAAGTCCAGCTCTTTGTCAAATTGCTCCGTTCCTTTATAGAGGCCGGATAAAAAGCCGTTTGCCAAGGGCGAATAAGCGACGAAGCCGATGTGCAGTTCTTCTAATAGGGGAAAGAGCTGCGCCGTCTGGCGATACATGAGAGAATACCGTTCTTGTATGGCTGTTATGGGACAAACGGCATGGGCGCGGCGGATATAGCCGGGCGAGGCGTTTGATATGCCCCAATGGCGGATTTTACCTTCTTTGATAAAGGTTTGCATCGTATAGGCCACTTCCTCAGGTTCTCTGGCGGCGTCGAGACGGTGCTGATAATATAGATCAATCGTATCGGTCTGGAGGCGCCGTAAACTTTGCTCCAAAGAACGCCGCAGCGAAGCCGGCGATGCGTCTGATACGGTGTGATGCTGCGAGCCTAAGGTGATCCCTCCTTTCGTGGCGACGACGACCTTGTCCCGGATGGGCTTTAAGGCTTCGCCGACAAGTTCTTCATTAATTGCCGGCGTGCCGTCGGCATATTGGCCGACATAGACTTCCGCTGTATCAAAAAATGTATATCCCATATCGACAGCTTC